>JAHLFV010000206.1 GCA_018883625.1 Candidatus Treponema excrementipullorum | reverse complement strand
TCCTTTGACTGTGTTATGTGTGGTGTATGTTCATCACGCTGTCCTGCCGGTATTTCTCATCCTCAGGTCGCTCTTTTGGCTCGCCGAATTACAGGAAAATACCTTGCTCCTGAGTCAAAGCATCTTACAGAACGTGTTCAGGAAATTAAAAACGGAACTTTTAACGAGTTGATCGAAAAACTTATGCAAAAACCTATCAGCGAGTTGAAAGAACTTTATAACAATCGGGAAATCGAAAAATAATCAGGAGGAAAGAATGTATACACCGGAAATGCTTGAATCAGCAAAAAAAGTTGCTGCAGCACGTAAGGCAAATGCCGAAATGGAACCCCGCCGTATGACAGCGGAAGAAAAAGAAAATTTATTGGCTACTTTTCACCCTGATTATAAAGCAAGTGAATTTGCTGTATTGAAAATCGGTCCCAATAAGGGAGAGAAGGTTCCTCTCGAATTGGCTGATTTATTGCAGGGTAACAGTCGCATTGATCCCAAAGATGTCGATTTAAATCGTGTAGATTACGATGTTGATGTTTTGGTTATCGGTGGCGGTGGTGCCGGAGCTTCTGCAGCTATCGAAGCTCATGAAGCCGGTGCAAAGGTCATGATTGCCACAAAGTTGAGAATCGGTGATGCCAACACCATGATGGCAGAAGGTGGTATTCAGGCTGCTGACAAACCCAATGACTCACCGGCAATCCATTACTTGGACGCTTTCGGTGGCGGTCACTTTGCTGCAAAACCGGAATTGCTGCGGAAATTGGTTTGTGAAGCTCCCGAAGCTATTCAATGGCTTAACAACTTGGGTGTTGAATTCGATAAAGATGCTGACGGTACAATGATCACTACCCACGGTGGCGGTACTTCCAGAAAGAGAATGCACGCTGCAAAAGACTATTCCGGAGCAGAAATCATGCGAACTCTGCGGGATGAAGTATTTAACAGAAAGATTCCTGTGGTAGATTTTACTGCTGCTATAGAAATTATACTTGATGAAGAGGGCAAAGCCAGTGGTGCAGTTTTAAAGAATATGGAAACAGGAGAAATACTTGTTTCCAGAGCAAAAACTGTTATCATCTCAACTGGTGGTGCAGGACGTCTCCACTATCAGGGCTTCCCCACATCAAATCACTACGGAGCTACAGCTGACGGCTTGGTTTTGGCTTACAGAGCCGGAGCAAAGCTATTGTATGCCGACACATTGCAGTATCACCCTACAGGAGCCGCTTTCCCGGAACAGATTTTTGGTGCCTTGGTAACAGAAAAAGTTCGTTCTTTGGGAGCAAAACTAGTCAATATCGATGGAGAGGTATTTATGCATCCTCTTGAAACTCGAGACGTAACTGCTGCTTCTATTATTCGGGAATGTACAGAACGAAACAAGGGCTTGGAAACTGTAAGCGGTAAAGGTGTATGGCTTGATACTCCCATGATTGAGCTTAAAAACGGTGAAGGTACCATTGAAAAACGCATTCCTGCCATGCTCCGTATGTTTATGAAATATGGTATCGATATCCGCAAGGATCCGATTCTTGTATATCCTACTTTGCATTATCAGAACGGAGGTATCGATATTACTGACGACTGTATGTCAGGAGTAAAAAATCTTTTTGTTGCCGGTGAGGCTGTAGGCGGTATTCACGGTCGAAACAGATTGATGGGTAACTCATTGTTGGATATTATCGTATTCGGTAGAAATGCCGGTAAAAATGCAGCTGCTGCCGCAAAGAACACAACTTTGGGTAAGGCTTCTTTGAACCATGTAACAGCTTTTGCAGAAGAACGAAAAAAGGCAGGAATCACTTCCGATGTCGTTTCTCCAAAGTTGTTGCCTAGTTATACTCACGGTAATCCCCGTTTTGAGGCAAAATAAGTAAATATTTTAGGATTAAAAGAGGTTTAATATGACAATTGAATTATGTATGGGAAGTTCTTGCAGTGCAAAAGGTGCAAAATGGGTTCTTGAAGAGATGAAAAAGGCTCTTCGTGAAAACAATTTGGAAGACAAAGTTACTCTGAGTGGATCTCTCTGCTTAGGACTCTGTTCAGAACCTGGCGCAAATATGAAGATCAACGGAGAAGTTGTAACTGGTGTTACACGGGAAAACTTCTACGAGATTTTCAATGAAAAAATTAAGAGCGTTCTCGCTTAAGTAAAAGTTGAGGTTGAAAAGGAGGTGTCCCCGCGGTTAACGGGGACATCTTTTTTATCGGTTTTGTGGTTTTTCTGTTTTTATCCAGGTAAATTTGGCAAATAAATCAGGTTGGTGGAATCTTGGAATTACGTTTTTTCCCTCGAAATCAAGGAGGGATTGCAAAGCTTGTTGGGATGTACCGGGAACAGGAATAATTCTGTTAACTGTTCCTTGCCACACGGTGTGTTCTGCCGGTGCTTCAGCCAAACCAAAGTCCCTCCAGGGGATAAAAAGCTCCAAATATAAAAACTCATCTTCAACTTGTATATTCCATGTAGCATTACTTTGCCAATCATAATCAAAGGTAAGAACAGTGTCGCCGATGGTTGTTTCAACTATGCCTGATAAAGGCTCTGTGGTCTCAGATGTGGTTGCTGTTAAAAGTCCCTGTTTGAGGGCTACTCTGTAATCAAGACATGACCCGGCAGCATTTATCTCCCATCCGTAGTAAAAATCGGAATCAGTCGGTCGAATGAATAACTCAAAACAGTCATCGTTAAAAACATGGCTTTTTGGGCCTCTGGCCAAAGAAATCAGACCGGAAATACCTACGGATTCTTTTTGTGCACGAATTCCCTCATCAGAGAATGAATTGTATGTTTGTACTTCCCGAGATTTTGCCTTGGGAACTTCTGCACAAAGTGAAAGGGCTAAACCGTCCTTACCGCCACCAAGAAAGGCCACGGTAAATTCTTTGTGACCGTAATCGTTTTCCGGAATAAAACTTAATTCCATACCGGGAACTTCATACCGCTGATATTTTTGATCAGTATCTACCCGAACAGTAATGGGTAACATTGCAATTGAATAGTCATACATAGGTATAGTATAGCACTGTTTGGAAAGATTTGACAAAATATTTTACAAAAAATACAAGTTTTTCTATATTATTCTTATGTAATATGATATAATAAACAAAGAAAATAACTATTGTACTAATCAGGGAGGGTGAATAATGTCTATATG
>JAHLFV010000205.1 GCA_018883625.1 Candidatus Treponema excrementipullorum | reverse complement strand
ATTTTCGAAAAATGTAGTATCCTTCTTCTTGGCCATTGTCTTTTCCTTTTTTGTTTGTTGTGGTAACTAACATTTTGGAATTTTCAATGGCTTTTTTCTACCCCAAATTGCGAACTTTATTGTACACTATCTATTTAGGTACTGATTAACGGTAAACACTAATGAATCTTTATGTTTTTGCATACCATGAATATGATATAATTTATAAGGTCTAACTTTATCTTCTTGAGTGAAATCATAGATAAGATCTGTATCAACAAATCTGTTATCAAAGCATTCATCTGCATTGGTCGTTACAAACGTGTCTGCCAGTCTAGCTATATCAGTATATATAGTTTTTTCATTTATATTTTTCTCTGGTTTTAAAGCCTTCTCAAAAATATTATAAAAATTATCTATCGCATTGTTTTCTTTTAATAACTCATATACTATACTGATTTTCTTTTTTTGCTCAGGATATTTTTTTATCTCCTCAAATTCATAGTAATCTATTAATTTAAGTTCCAAACATTTTTTTAATAAATCTGTTGCCAAATCATCCCATGATTTACATCCCAATAGGCGGGAAACTCCTGCACCAATAAAAATAACCAATTCTCGATTTTCCAAAGCATCTTTCAATGCTGGATAGTCTTCCAAAAGCGGCAATTCTTTTATTTCTTTTAAATTATCTTTACTCATTGTAATATCTCCGTAAAATCGGTTATTCCGAAATGGATATTTACACTATTCCACTGCTTTTTCGATAGTATCAAGGGTATCAAAAATCTGCTCTATTTTTTCCACAATCCGCTTTTGTTCGGCAAGAGGCGGAAGGGGGAAAAGTAGCTCTCTAAACGAGTTCAAACCAACAAATCTTTGTACTCCACCACGTGCATTTTTCCCCAAAATATCCTGCATATAGTAAAAGAAATAATAGACATATTTCATATTGGTATATTCTAGTGCATATCGCTTTAGTAAGAGAACATTTTTTATACTGAAATTTCTGTCTTTTTTGACAATGACAGGATTCCCTATACTTCCTATCATTGCCATCAAAATATCTCCATCTTCAACAAAAGACCTTTCTGAAAACTTTCTATGATCACTTTCTGAAATATAAGAACATGTTGAAAAATCAATTTCACCATTTCTAAGATTTTTTGCAGTTACAAAAGGAATACCTTGACTGTAATATTTAGGAGAATCATGTGTTCCATCTCTTACATCCAAATAGCTCCCCAATCTCACCCACTTCCACCCGGCGGGGATGTCAAAGGGTATTTCCTCTTCCGTGATTTCCGGCAGGGGTTTTTCTTTTTTGAGTTTTCCTTCGGCAATCCGGCGTTGTTTTTCTTCCCGGATACGTTCCAAAAGCTCTTCCGCACTGCCTTCTTCCGGCCGCTGTTCGGTCAGTTTACCCCGTATCGCCAAATCCAACACCCGGCTTTTGGTGTGACGTACCGCGGTTTTTAACGCCAGCCGGTTTTCTTCGATAATGTCCGCCTGTTTGAAAATCGCTTCAATCTTTTCCACAATCCGCTTCTGTTCGGCAAGGGGTGGAAGGGGAAAAGGTGTGTTTTCTATTTTTTCTTTTGATATGTTAGGTTGGGCTCCTCCAAAGCCTTTCATAACAAAAAATGGTTTATGAAATTGCAAAAAGTAAAACAGATATTTTGAATCCATTGATGATAGCAGATTACAAACACAAACAGCTTGATTTGTTGTAGCATCTACAGTCAAAATACCGGTTTTACCAATAGTAGCACCGTACATGGCAACACATACAGCTCCAGTCTTGTTCAATCGCATCTTTTTTTCAGCAAATGCTTTTTCGGTTACATAATGAGTAATTGTATCAATATATCCATCCGTCAAATCAGCAGAATTAATCCACGGAATTGTTCCATTCTCATAAAAATCTTTTCGGGTAGTATCAGGAGTACAGCCTGCCTGCCAAGTACCTATCTCCCCCAGTCTCACCCACTTCCACCCGGCGGGAATGTTAAAAGGAATTTCGTCTTCCGTAATTTCCGGCAGGGGCTTCTCTTTTTTGAGTTTTCCTTCGGCAATCAGGCGCTGTTTTTCTTCCCGGATACGTTCCAAAAGCTCTTCCGCACTGCCTTCTTCCGGCCGCTGTTCGGTCAGCTTGCCCCGCACCGCCAGGTCAAGGATTTTGGCTTTCAGGTGGGCAATATTCATCGGCTGCCGTCCTCTGCTTCCCCGTCATCGAATCCTGCCAGCAGAGCCTGTAATTCCGCTGTTGCCCGACTGATTTCGTTTTGGGAACGGTGAATCTCTTCCAAAAGTTCTTTGAGAGGGGGAATTTCTTCGTCGTCTTTAATCCACTTAATATCAAGGCTTGTTTTGTCTCGGGCAAGGATTTCTTCCGCCGTGTATGTGCGCCAGCGGCCGTTGGGGTTGTCCGGTGACCAGGTTTGCCGCCTCTCTTCCCTATGACCGACGCAGTAACAGTCCACAAAGTCCTGTAAATCGGCACGGGTTAACGGTTTTTGTTTGCGGGTATGATGAATACCGATGCGGTAATCGTAAAACCAAACTTCCCGGGTGGGACCGCTTTTTTCAAAAAACAACACGTTGGCTTTCACGCCGTTGGCGTAAAAAATACCGGAGGGCAGGCGCAACACAGTGTGCAGATTGTATTCGGTAAGCAGTACTTTGCGGATTTTTTCTCCGGCTCCGTCTTCAAACAATACGTTATCCGGTACAATTACCGCCGCCCGCCCTGAGGGTTTAAGCATTTTCATAATGTGCTGCAAAAAGTTCAGCTGGTTGTTTTTTGTGGCAACAATCAAATCACTGCGTAAGGCAGAAATATCCGACGCTCCTGCCGGCCGTTCTCCAAAAGGTGGATTTGCCAATACCACGTCCACCAAATGTTCCGGCTCTTTTTCCAAAGAGTCCATACAACGCACCGGTGTGGTTTCCCCCCTACGTCATGAAGATACAGGTTCATACTTGCCAAAGTAACTACCAGCGGAGTAATGTCGGCTCCGCTGAGTTTTTTTGTTTTTAAGTCCGTCAGCTTGCCTTGGTCGTTAGTCTGCTTTTTCATGTGTTCAAAAGCAGCCAACAAAAAGCCGCCCGTTCCGCAGGCGGGGTCAGAAACGGTTTCCGTTACTTGAGGGTCAATGACATCTACCATGGCACTGATAAGGGCACGGGGCGTAAAATACTGCCCGGCACCGCTTTTGCTGTCTGAACCGTTGCGCTCCAAAATCTCTTCGTAAATGGCACCTTTTAAATCTCCTTCGGTACAGTACCAGTTTTCCGAACCAATCATGGCAATCAGTTTGCCTAGCTTTTCCGGAGAAGTGATTTTATTGGAAGCGCCGCTGAAAATGGCACCGATAAGCCCCTCTTTGCCCTGTAACTGCCTTAAAACCGATTCGTACTTTTCGGTTAAATCGGTTCCGATTCGTTTTTGTCCGTTTTTGTCAAACAGCACATCGCGCCAGCGGCACCCTTCCGGCAAAGTGCCGGTCATGCCGAACAGGGTTTCCCTCTCGTCATCCATTTTCAGAAAGAGCAAATAGGTCAGCTGGGTGATGTAATCGGTATAACCGATGCCGGCGGAACTGAGCACGTCGGCCATGTCCCACACTTTTTTGGTCAGAGAAGCTTCCGGTTTAACGCTTTTTTTTTGCCGCCCGGTTGCGGCGTTGCCGTTTTTTTTTGCCATATCACGATACCTTTGTGTAATCCGTTAAAATGAATACGGAGAGTTTACGCAGTTCCGTATCAACGTTTTCCCTTTTAAAAGTCTGCACCAGTCCCATAGCGTAGGACGATCCCAAATTATCGAAAATCTCGGTGTTGGTCACCGCGCCGTTTTGCACGATATAACGGGCAATTACTTCCAAAAGTTGTCGCTGTTCTTCCGTTAAGGGGCGCTGCTGCTGCCCGGCGTACAGGTTAAACCCTTGTTTGTAACCGCGCACCGGAGACACCAAGGTTCCGGTTTTGCCGTAAACGTAGCGGGCAATCTGAATCAGATTGGTTAAGGCTTCCCGTTCGTCTTTACTCTCCAACGGTACCACCGAATTGTCGGCTTTAAAGATTTTGTAATTCTGCCATATATACTGCGGTTTGTACATGGCATCCGCTTTTAAAAGTTTGGTCTGTAAATCTTCCAGCATGGCGCGGGTAATGGGGATTTTCTCTTCGTTGTAAATAATGCGCAGCGCTTCGACATCATCTTTATGATCCTTCATATAGGTTTCAAAGGCTTCGATGTAGGTTTGCGCCTCTTCTTTGCCGAATCCGGTGTAAGTCAGTTCGTCTTCTCCGGGCAACAGGATTTTAATAAAACCGGCGTTGATTTCCAGAATTTTCTGCCGAGCCGAAGGGTTATTAATCAGTTCCGATATCAACACCTTCCGTTCGGTGTTGGGTTCGTTGATATCGGTATAAGGCGGCAGGCTGTTTGAAGCGGTTTCCGGACGCCCGTCGGCAGAAACGCAGGAGTCGGGCTGTAAAGCTTCCGTCAGTCTGCCGACAAAATCTTTCAGACTGATGCCGGCAATCTCTCCCCATTCCCGAACATCGCTTTCATCTCCTTTGTTCAGACACTTTGCCAGATAACCGGCAAGCAGCATCAGCGCATCGTCGCCGACATTGCCGTGTGCCAAAAGTTCCAAAAGCCGCTGCAAAGAAGGAACCGGCTGCGGCGGCTGACCGCCTTCTCCCCCTTCCACACCGGGAATCATGTGCTCGTGTTCCGTCACTCCCACGGCGTCTATGATATAAAAACAGTCTTTACCGGCAGCGTTGGGGGTGACCGATTGCAGAATATCGTCGCCGATGCGGCGGCAGCCGCGGCCTTTCATCTGGGTGTACAGCACGGCCGACGCAACGTCCCGCATAAAAACCACGCATTCCAGAGGTTTGACGTCGGTTCCGGTCGCCACCAACGTAACGGTCACGGCAATGCGGAACTCTTTTTTGTTTCGAAAATCGCGAATTAATTCGTTGGTATTGCCGGCGCTGTAAGTGATTTTGGTCACAAAATGGTCGGGTATCTTTTCCTCCGGAAACTCGACGGCAAACACTTTTTTTATCTGTTCGATAATGTGGTCGGCATGGCTGTCCGATTTGGCAAAAAACAGGGTTTTGGGAATAAAGTGCCAGTCGGGGTACCGATCCGGATAGAGTGCCGTATAAATCGAATCTTTAAAAGCCTGAACAACGGTTCGGATTTGCTCTTTGTTAATGACAGAACGGTCGAGCTGGGTGCTTGTGTATTTCTGTTCTTCTTCCTTTACTTCCCGAACGGCTCCGGTGAGCTTCGATTTTTTATTGACCTTTTCGCCGGACCGAATCTGTCCGCCCGATTCGGTGACTTTGGTTTTGATACGGTAAATCCGGGGCGGAACGTTGACGCCGTCGCGGACGGAATCTTCGAATGTGTAATTTGAGGCAAAGTTGCGGTCAAAAAAGGCTTCCGCTTCGGGTGTCGGCGTGGCCGTCAGCCCCACCATTTTCGCACTGCGGAAATAATTGAGCACACGCTGCCATTTTCCGTAAATAGAACGGTGGCATTCGTCGACAATAATCAGATCAAAAAAATCGGGCGGCAGAAACAGTTCGTCCGGCAATTCGACTTCTTCTTCCGGTTCGTCATCACCGAACAGAGCGGCTTGCTCTGCCTCTTCCTCTTCGTCGTCCGCAAAAAGAGGCTGTCCGGTTAAAACCGAAAAAAGACGCTGAATGGTAGAAACCACGACCTGTGCCGAACGGGCTTCTTCAAGGGTTTTCAGCCGGCAGACGGCGTAAAGGGAGTTAAAAACGTCGCCGTTTTCTGTCAGGCGGTACTGGCAAAACTCTCCTTCCGCCTGTCTGCCCAAATTGTTGCGGTCGACCAGAAAAAGAACCCGCCGCACACGGGTATAAGTCAGCTGCCGGTACGTGAGGGTACAGGCGGTAAACGTTTTGCCGGCTCCCGTTGCCAATGATATCAAGGCTTTATTTTTTCCTTGTTTAAAAGACAGTTCAATGCTGTGAATGGCATCATATTGACACTGACGAAGCCCTTTTTCTCCCACAGGTGGCAGTGCCGGTAAAGCGGCATATTCGGCATCAATGTCTGCCATGGTAACCAATTCTTTTGGAGTATACATCTGTGGCAGGCGGGTGTATGTCACCTCTTCTTGCCGCATATCCCGAAACAGCAAGATTTCTCCATTGGATAAAAAGACAAACGGCAGTGGCTTTTGCCAGGTTTGGTACCATTCCGGTACCCCGGCACTGTATCCTTGAGCCTGTTCGGCAACAGCTGTGTCCAGTTTATTTTCAGCCCGCTTGGCTTCCAGAATACCCACGGCTTTTCCGCCTACAAACAACACATAATCTGCTTCCAAGTTGCCTTTGAGCAGTCCTTCGGTTACGGCACAGGCGTTATTCATGTCGCTGTATTCGTTTCGTGAAATTACATCCCAACCGGCACGTTTCAACATCTCGTCGATTTTGATACGTGCCTTTTCTTCCGGCTTTGATTGACGCTGATCTTTGGAACTTTCATCAAAATATGATACCATAATAACCCCTGTAACTGTGATAATCATACCTCATATATGAGTATTTTTCCATGTATACAGACGCTGTATCCGCCGGATTCAATTCATTTTATCCGGCGGATTTCATTCATTTTTTCCGTCCTTGACTTTTTTCTGTTTTTTTTGTCTAATGAACTATACTACAAGGGAGTAGCTGGCATATTTTCTATGTTTGCAGCATCGTCAAGACGATTGTAAAATCCGCTCTGCAAGTAAACAGCGAGACTTGTTCGTTTTTGATAAGCGGCAGGTCTGTACCCATCTGAATCCACTGTTTATCAATCACACACATTTTTATCCAAAGGAGTCTCGCTATGGAGATGCTTATTCAGCTGGGAATTTTGGCAATCGGCTTTGTGATGTTGGTAAAAGGTTCCGATTGGTTTGTAGACGGTGCTTCCAGTATTGCCACCAAATTCGGCATTCCGCAATTGGTTATCGGTTTGACTATTGTTGCCTTGGGAACCAGTGCCCCGGAAGCAGCTGTCAGTATTACGGCAGCCTTTCACGGTAATGCAGACATTACTATCGGAAACATTGTAGGAAGCAATATCCTGAATATTTTAATTATTTTGGGTATTTGCGGTCTTATTTCTCCCATGGTTGTCCAAAAATCTTCTATCCTTGTTGATATTCCCGTTACTATTGCCATTACTTTAGTTCTTTTGTGGTTAGGCTGGGACGGTACCATTAGCCGAGTAGACGGAATTATCTTACAGCTACTGTTTTTCGCTTATTTAGCTTACCTTTTTATTTCTATGAAAAAAAACAAAAATTCTACCGACTCCTGCAAAGTTCCTAAAGAAATGCCTGTGGTAAAATCTCTGATTTTCTTGGTAGTAGGATTGGTTGTTATTGTTTTGGGAAGTAGATTTGCTGTAGATGCCGCCAGTGCCATTGCCCGTATCTTGGGTTTAAGTGAACGTTTTATCGGTTTGACTATTGTTGCCTTGGGTACATCTTTGCCGGAATTGTTTACTTCTGCACTGGCAGCTTTGAAAAAGAACTCAGACATTGCCATAGGAAACATTGTTGGTAGCAACATATTCAATATTTTAATGATTGTCGGTCTTTCCGGTTTTATTGTCCCTGTTCCTTTTGTGGCAGACTTTAGATTCGATACCATTGTTGCTGTGTATGCAGCAGTGCTCTTGTTGGGACTTGCTTTACCTAAAAGAAAACTATTCAGACTGTCAGGATTATTGATGCTGATTAGCTATGCTGTTTATTTTTACCTAATTTGGTAAAGTAAAAAAGGGGTAACTGTGGCAGCTTTTGATTTTACGGAAAAACTTCTTTCTCTGCAGGATACGGAGTACAAACTTTTTCAACAAAAACTTGTTCCTACAGTTTCCCCCGATGCCGTCATCGGAGTGAGAATTCCTGTTCTCCGACAACTGGCAAAAGACAGTGTAAAAAAGATACCCAAGGAAGATATCCAGTCTTTCTTGGAACAACTTCCCCACCGATACTATGACGAAAATAACTTTCACGCCTTTCTTATAGAAACCATACGCAATTTTGATGAATGTCTTGCCACTACGGAAAAGTTCTTACCTTATGTTGATAACTGGGCAACCTGTGATTCTTTTTGTCCGGGTGTTTTCAAAAAAGAGCCGGAAAAGCTTTTACCGTACATTCCGTCTTGGTTGAATTCTGCCCATACTTATACTGTGCGATTTGGTATTAACATGTTGCTCCGGCTCTTTTTGGACGAGTATTTTAAGCCGGAGTACTTGGACTGGGTTTTACAGGCAAACAGAAACCAGTACTATATCAATATGGAAGTAGCTTGGTATTTTTCTGTAGCTTTGGTAAAACAATATGAAACAACGTTACCCTATGTACAGGAACGGCGACTGAACCCATGGACTCACAATAAAACTATCCAAAAAGCCATAGAAAGCCGCCGTCTGTCAGAAAATCAAAAAAACTTTCTTAAAACATTACGCTATAAATAAAGTAGTCTTAATCCTGAGATAGCCAATCGTTAAGAACCCGGGCTATATCTTCAGAAGCCAAGTTCTTTGTGGCTTTCTGACTTGGCTGAGAATATTTTGCCTTTACTTCCTGATAGTTTTTTGGAAGAATCTTTGCGGCAGCCCCGTAAGACATAAGGGATTCCAATACGTTTATCTCGTCCAAAACGGAAATTCTGTTGTTTAAACGTATGAGGTTTTTCTGCAATTTTTTCTGCTCTGAGGAAGTCAGATAAGGCATTACGGCAGAAGCTCCGTCCCACCCCAAAAGATAAAAAAGCAAGGAAGCCTTTTGTGGTTTTGTAAGGGGCTCAGTGTATTGTATAGTTCGTTTAATGATCTGCTCTTTCATAATACCTCCGGGTACACCGGTAAAACAACTTTACAACCAAATGGTTAAAGTGTGAACTGATCTACCTGTTGCTGTACGGTTTCAATGTTTTTCTTTGTCGTTTCCGTATTTGCATACATGGCTTTTACTTTTCCCTGAATTTCGGTATTGGTATCGGAAATGACATCAATATGATCATTTATTTCTCTACTTATCCGATCCAACTCGATTGTTTCCTGCAACACCTGATCATAACTCTTTGTTATCAATCCTACTTTACCGATAACATCTTTGTTCATATTGGCAATAGAACTGAAAGAACGGGAAACTTTTCCGTTTAACTCTACTTGGTGCTCCATAACGGTTTGAACCTGTTTTTGCTGTTCTTCTACAGAGGCAACAGCTTCTATAATGTTTTCAAAAGATTCACCGGCAATTTGAGACGTTTCAACCATGCTGTTGATTGAGTGAATAAGTTCGTTCAAACCTACAGATACGGATTTTGACTGTTTTGCGGAATTCTCTGCCAATTTTCTGATTTCGTCAGCAACAACGGCAAAACCTCGACCGGCTTCTCCGGCATGGGCTGCCTCAATAGCGGCATTCATAGCCAACAGGTTTGTCTGGTTTGCTATACTGTTGATAACGTTATTGGCATCGGAAACACCGTGGGATCTGTCTGAAATTTCTACAACTTTTTGGTAGATGTTTGAGATATTTTCGTATCCCACATTGGAAGCAGAAGACAACTCCGTGAACTTTTCACTGTTCATCCGCAAAATGGTTTCTACCTGATTTACTCCAGAAACCATTTCATCAATATCGCCGGCACACTCGGTTATGTCCTGAGCCTGAGTATCCACAATAGAATTAAGGGTCTGCATTTCTCCGTCAACACTCTTCATGGTATTGGAAACTTCTGAAACCCGTTCTGTCTGTTTTTTTATCTGCAATCGTATATCGTTAATGTTTGCGTCAATATTTCCTGCTTGAGATTGTACTTCTTGAGTATTGGCAACCAATTCCTGTCCCGAAAGATTCAAAGCGGAAACGGAATCTTTTATAGTTACCATAATTCTGTGTAAAGTAGAAATAACTGTATTAAAGCTGGTAGCAACCACACCGATTTCGTCTTTTGTTTTTACATCAAGCTGAGCTGTTAAATCTCCTGACCCTTGAGCTATGCTGTTAAGAGATTTGGCAACCTTGCTCAAAGGATTTATGGAACGGATAATAATTATAGACAGTATGACGGCAATAGCTATTGATATTGAATTTATTACAATTACAATAACCTGAAAAAATGCTACCTGCGATCTTGTTTCATCGGTAATTATCTGATTTTGTTTTTCTTCCAAATCGATATAAGCGTTGATTCTGTCTAACCACAGGTTAAAAGCCGGTCTGGCTTTGTCCAATAATACGGCAACGGCTTCGTCGTGTAACCCTTGAGCTTCATAATCCAAAACCTGCTGAATCAACGGCAGTGTTTCGGCTTCACTTTTTTTTATGTCGGCTAAACGCTGCTGTTCATCAGGAGTACTTCCCACTTCAAGAGAAATTTTATCCAAAGCGACGGCAGATTCCTGATAAAAAACATTCAAATCATTAATTTCCTGTCTTGTAACAGCCCGTTTCTCTGTATCTGTATACAAAACAAAATCACCCAACCGAATAGCTCTGTCGTGAACAGAACCTCGGAAATTTATGGCATACCGCTGCTTTACAATATTGATATCATTAATTATGGTAAGGTTTCGGTTGATATTTCTGATTCGTACAATGGACTGGGTAGCTATGCCTAGCAACAAAATAAAAATAACAGTACATTGTATAATAATTTTTTTCTTTACAGAAAGGTTCACGGGCAGCCTCCTTACTTTTTTTTATAGTCTATATCACAGCAAATCTATTTATAACAGAACAGCATATAAATACCTCATGTTATTTTCGTCATTTTTAAGTAGACACAATAGAGTAACCGAAATTCCATGTCGTAGCACCGTTTCTGATATGAAAACCGTATCAAAAATTACGCAAATACTCCAATATCTCCTAAAACCTACCATACTATATTATACCTTCTTTTTCTATCTCACAAGGCTTTTTTATGGAATATTTTTTGTTTTTGAGACTAACTTTATTTTTAATAAAAAATTGTTACTAAAGGTATCTTTTTTTTTTGTTGTATCCCTTGCGTTGTCGCTGAAAAATTTGATAGCATTTAGGCGTTTCGTTTATTTTTTAATTGGAGGAATTATGAATAAGTCCCACATGGAGCGGTGGTTTGCCACTGTTTGTCTTTTATTCACTGCAATTTTCCTTGTAAGCTGTGTTTCCACAAATTCGGGAAACTCAGCTCTTACCATGGACAAATCCATTGTAAGAGGAACCTTGGATAACGGTTTAACCTATTTGATCCAGGAAAATGATGAACCGGAAAACCGTGTTTTTATGAGATTGGTTGTTAAAGCCGGTTCCAATATGGAAGAGGATGACCAACAAGGTGTAGCCCACTTAGTAGAGCACATGGCTTTTAACGGCTCAGAACATTTTGCAGAAAACCAGTTGGTAGATTACTTTGAAAGTATCGGTATGCAATTTGGGCCGGAAGTTAATGCATATACATCTTTTGATGAAACAGTATACATGATTGAAGTACCTGCCGACGACCCGGAAGCTCTTTCTACAGGGCTAACAATTCTGCGGGACTGGGCTTGCGGTCTTACCTTTGACGAAAAAGAATTGGACAAAGAACGGGGAGTTGTTGTAGAAGAGTGGCGTCTTGGAAGAGGGTTAACCGGTCGGCTCACCGATGTTCAGATTCCCTTCTTGCTAAAAGATTCCCGCTATGCGCAACGGCTTCCTATCGGAAAGATGGATGTTATCAATACCGTTCCCCGACAGCGGGTAGTGGATTTTTACGAAACATGGTACAGACCGGAGCTTATGACGGTTGTCATCGTAGGTGACGCAGAAAGCGAGTACCTTACAGAAGAAATTCTAAAAGCCCTTTCCGATATTCCTGCTTCCCAAGAAAAACAAGAATCTCCGGTGTTTGATGTTCCTTTGCAGACTACCCCGGATGTTTTGGTTTTTGCAGACCCGGAGCAACCCTATCCTATCTTTCAGATAATGGACCAAAAGTTTGCAACTCCTGTACTGACAAAATCCGATTTACACGCAGAACTTGTTAACATAATCGTTACCCAAGCTTTCTACTTGCGATTAATGGAAATATCCCAGTCTGCCGACTCTCCCTGGGTGGATGCGGCAGCTTTATCCCAAAACTTGGTAAAAAATGTAGATCTTCATACATTGGCTTTTATTCCCAAAGATTTTGAGACAGGTTTGGATGCTTTATTGACGGAACTGATACGTCTACAAAGATTCGGCGTTACAGAAAGCGAATTGGCAACCATAAAAGCCGACCTTATAGCGGGAGCTCAACAGCTTTGGGAAGGCAGAAACAATCGACATTCCACCACCTTGGCAGATGAGCTGGTTTATTCTGCTCTAGACAATGTACCTGTTATTTCGCCGGAAGATACTTACGCTTTGTACAAAGAAATCATTCCGTCTATCACAAAGAGCGAAATCAATGCAGCTGCCAAGAATTGGTTTACAGATAAAGGAACGCTGTTTATTGCTGCTATACCGGAAAACGTAAAAGATGATTATCCTTCAAAGAACGAAATTCTATCTCTGTGGCAGAATTTTGAACCTTCCCAACCGGTAGAACCCTATGCAGAAAAAGATTTATCCACTGATCTTATGGGAATTCCTCAGGAAAGAGGTACCGTTATTGCCCAAGAGAGTCTTCCCGGTACGGATATTCAGGTATACACATTGGCTAATGGAGCACAGATAATCCCCTACGAAACAGATTTCAAAGCAAACGAAATTGTTTTCAAAGCTATCAGTAAGGGAGGTCTTTCTCTTGTTTCCGACAAAGACTATCCTTCCGGAACCATTGCCTTGGACTATCTTAACTACTCCGGATTAAACGGATTTTCTCCCACAGAACTGCAACAAAAACTCTCCGGAAAATTAGTATCTGTTTCACCATACATAAATGATTATTCCGAAGGACTTGATGGTTCTACCGTTCAACAGGATTTGGAAACTGCCATGCAGCTTATCAACCTGCACTTTTCTGCTCCTTATTTTACCGATGATGCATGGCTCAATCTCATGAATTTGGCACAGACCAAAGCCCAAGGACACTACTCCCAACCGCAAAATGTTTTTGCCGACAAAATTACGGAAGTACTGTACAGCAATGACATCAGAAAAAGTGCTCTGACACCGGACTACGTAAAGCAGTTTGACCAAGCTACAGCTCAGACAATATACACGGAACGTTTTGCATCACCTTCCGATTTTATATTTGTCTTTGTGGGAGACTTTGAAACTGAAGAGCTTCTTGATTTGGCAGAATTGTATATCGGTTCATTGCCTGCTTCTGATATAAGAGAAGAAGGTGTATGGCAAGAACCGGATTTTCCCCGGGGCGTAAACAATGCCTCTGTACAGAAGGGATTGGAAGACCAAAGCAGTGTATTTATGGCTTTTGGCGGTACACAATCCCAAGTAGGTCCCGAAGAAGCATATACAGACAATTTAATGATATCAGCTTTACAACAGGTGTTGGATATCCGTTTACGGGAAGTTATCCGTGAAGATAAAAGTGGCTCATACGGTATAGGCGTAAGTGCGGGTATGAGTTACCAACCGGAACAGGAATTTTATACATATATTCAGTTTGGTTGTGAACCGGGCAGAGAAAACGAATTGTCAGAGGAGGTTATCAATCAGATAGAAATTCTTCAAAAAGAAGGTATTGCAGACTCTTACATTGCAAAGGTCAGCGAAACTTATAAGCGTTCTATGGAAACAGCTTTGAAGACAAATTCTTTCTGGCTTTCAACCATAATTCAGGCAGCATTCTACGGAATTCCTGTCAGTTACATGACAGACACGGAAAGCCTTCCTAAAATGCTTTCTTCTGAAACGATACAAGAAACGGCACGAAAGTACCTTAATACAGATAATTATGTAAAGGTATACTTACAACCGGAAGCTAAAAAATAAACCAAGTCGCCAGATTTTCGGCCGGATTGCCGGCTTTTATCCACAAGCTGCATTCTTACTATTTCACATTGACAGAATGGTAGGGATGCAGCTTTCCGGCGTCTATTTACACTACATGAAGTCGTTTTTGAATAACAGCTCCCAACGCCTCGGCTAGCTGTTCAATATGGGTGATTCTTACAAAACTGTCACCATATATGGCTTTTGCTGTTTCTGTATTTCTGTCACTTCCCATAAAAACAGCGATAACTTTTATTCCCTTTTTTTCTATCGAACGAATCTCAGCTTGAACGTCTTCAACGGCGGCTTTACCTGTATACTGGGCAAAGGCGGATATACCCCATTCATCGTTAGGAGAAGCATCGGTAAACATCAGTAAGAGTTTTTGTTCTTGGGCAGAGTTTTCCATTTCCTGTCCTATTACCCGTAAAGCCAATCCGTCCCTGTTCCATCCGCCGGCTTGATTTTTTTCGGAGGTCAAACTTATTTTAAAGTAAGTAGCTATAATACCTTTAAACCTGTCAATGATTTGGTCATCGGTCAAACTGCCGGAAAATTCCAATGCCTCCAACAAACGGGCATCTTTAGGCATCAAAAACGGCTTTTGTCCCAAAATCTTTTGTGCCTTTGCAACCTGTAGCATGGTTATTCTATTCCGTTCTGCAAACCACGCATCTAAACCTACAAGACGCTTGGCATAAGCCAATCGTAATTCTTGCAAAACAGGTCTATATGGTAACTCTTTTTCATACAAACACTGTTCAAGGGCAATCCACAAAATACCGTCGTACAGTTCCCGGAATGAAGTTCCTTCCCACAACAAAAACAGCGTACTCAACTTTTCTCTGTTAATCCATTTATATGCTAAACCCACAATTAAGTTTAAATAAAAGTCAGCCCGGGATTTTTCATCGGCAGACACAAAGGCAGGGTCAACAGAGTAGTCTTCTGCCACTGTCCAAATAATGTTTTTTGCTCTTTTTTGTTCTCCGGGAGACATATTCATCGGCATTACCTAAAAATCTCCGCAGCTGTCAGCTTTTCGGAAATACGGCTTCTGAATACATCCCGTACTAGCTGACGTTCAAATTCTTCAAAAGACTTGTTTGTAATCCCCATATCTAAAGCAACAAGAGGAGAGATACCTCTTTCCATAAGTCGGAGTGCATCCAAAAGGCCCCTTAAATCCAGTAATCGACCAGAAATTTCTGCATTACTGCATTTTTTTTGCAAAGCTGTAAACAGTTCTGCAAATTCTTTCCTGTAGTTTTTTCCCATTCCGGGAAATTGTTCTTCCAAAAGACGAAGTATGTTTTCTTTGGAAATGTCCGGCATGGTAATCACCACAAAGCGGGAACCCAGAGCTTCGTTCAATTCCCTTGTACCGGCATACCCGTAATTCATAGTTGCTATAAATCGGGACGCTGAAACACAGTTGCAAGATTTTCTGCCAATAAATTCTTTCCGGTAGCCTTTTGTCCCACTAACAAAATATTTTGACCGCATAATAAAGCAGCGCAGGCTTGATTCCATATATCGGTTCCATAGAATTTGTAGTGTGCCTCCGGTATTCTTTCTTTGCATTCACTGTTGCCATATTTTGTTTTGAAATTTTCTATCTCTTGAATCAAGTCAACAGATACACCTTCTGCCTGCAAAAAATCCAACATACAGTCATCGCCCCATAAATACACTAAAATCTTCAATATCTCTAACCATAGCACAAAGATATCATTATTGCCAACACAATACGCAAAAAGTATCCATTGACAGACACTATTTTTGAACGTACAATATTTTGAAAGGGGAATTATGAAAAGAAAAATCAAGTCAAAGATTATTTTGAATGCTGTTGTACTCCTGTTAATGATGATTATTATTATAGTAATTAGTATTTTTCAAGTTGACCAAATTAACAATACCTTGACTACAATAAACGATATAAATGCCCAAAAACAGCGTTATGCCATAAACTTCAGAGGAAGTGTCCATGACAGATCTATCAGAGTCCGTGACTATGTTCTGTTGCCTCCGGGCGAAGAACGGGACAGTGTTTTAACAGAAATTTTGGAGTTGGAGGCTTTTTACCTCGACTCAGAGAAAAATTTGGATAAGCTTATACGTTCTTTAGAAATGTTGACAGATGAAAAAGAAACTCAATTATTAAAGGAAATAGATGCAAGCAAAATACAAATTACTCCCTATGTTACAGAGATAATCAATTTGTGTAATAAAGGTATGGAAGCCACCGCACAGGAACTTCTTTTGGATGTGGCTCGTCCGGCATTTCAGCTGTGGCTGGATAGAATAAATGCTTTTATAGACTATCAGGAAGCAAAGAATAACGATTTGACAAACCAAGCAAGAAGTATTGCATCCAATTTTAAGATCCTTATGCTTGTGATTGGAACGGTTGCCTTTTGCACAGGTATTTTTCTGTCAATAGTGACGATACAATCTGTTAAACCTCTTAATCAGGTTGCTAAGGCTCTGGACGATATTGCTGCCGGTGAAGGTGACTTAACTGCCAAAATCAACATCAAAACAAAGGATGAAGTTGGACAAGTTGCAAATAATTTTAATATCTTTGTTGCCACTTTGCATAAAATTATTTCCGTAGTAAAAAACTCTGTAGAAGGATTGGCAAATGCCAGCTCCGGTCTTACCTCAAGTATGGATGCTACACAAAACGCTTTGGGAAAAATACACAATAATATTTCCAAAGTTACGCAACAGATGGGAATTCAGTCAGAGGCTGTTTCTGACGTATCCCAGAGTATACAAAATATAAACAAAAACGTTACCACGCTTACGGAAATTATTGAGCATCAAACGGAAAGTGTTAACGCCAGTTCTCAGGCTGTAGAACAGATGGTTTCCAATGTTCACAGTATAACCACTGCCTTGGAAAAAAATGAAATACAATTTTCAAATTTGTCTCAGGTTTCCGATACCGGTTTCAAAAAAATAGCCGAAGTACAGGAACAGGTACAAAATATTTCCGTAAAATCCCGGAGTATGTCGGAAGCAAATGCCGTTATTAACAGTATTGCAAATCAGACAAACCTTTTAGCTATGAATGCGGCCATAGAAGCTGCCCATGCCGGTGAAGCAGGTAAGGGATTTTCTGTTGTTGCAGATGAAATACGTAAACTTGCAGAAAATTCCTCTATTCAGTCTAAGTCTATCTCTGTAGGATTGAAAGAGTTGGTAAGTGCCATCAATGAAGTTGTAGAGACATCAAATATTTTAGGACACACCTTTGAAGATGTTCGTAACGCCATAGATGTTGTTGTCAACGAACAGGCCGGTATACGCTCAATTATGGAGACTCAGCAAGCCGGTAATATGCAGGTTCGAACGTCATTTGAAACTATTCAAAAACTTAATACAGATGTCCACAACGGCTCATTGGAAATGTATCAGAGCAGTCAAAAAATCCTAAAAAAGACAGAAGACTTGGTTCACATAACAGCAGAAATAGATTCTACCATGACCAGTATGTCTGCAAATACTCAGGAAATCGAGTCTTCTGTGGAAACGGTTGTTTCTTTGGGTAAAATGACGGAAAGCGGTGTTAAAACGGTAAAATCAGAAATTGACAGATTCATTTTATAATCGATTAAATCAGCGAAATCGGTTTTAAAAACCTGATTTTCAAAACCAAGATTTTAAAAAATTAACCTAAAACCAACATTATGAAAAAGGCTGTCCCGGAAGCGTTCAAACTTCACAAGGAACAGCCCTTTTTATGTAAAACCAGTAATCTCAGAATTTCCCGGCTTTACTTAGACAACAAAGTATTAAGTCTCTTAACAAAGTCTGCGGGATCTTTTAATTCTGCACCGCTTACCAACAATGCCTGATCCAAAAGAACGCAAGAAACGTCTTCAATATGAGCTTCATCTTCACAGTCTTTCAAAGCTGCCACGATAGGATGTTCGCCGTTAACTTCCAAAATCGGCTTTACTTCACCAAAGCCGGTCTGCCCCATGGCTTTCATCATCCGTTCCATTTGCAAAGAGGGATCGTTTTCATCCACAACGATACAGGCAGGAGAATCGGAAAGTCTCTTGGACAGATGAACATCTTTTACTCTGTCACCCAAAGCCTTTTTGATTTTTTCCACAATAGGCTTGAACTCTTTTTCTTTCTTCGCAGCCTCTTTCTTGTCGATGCCCAATTCTTCGTCACTGCCGGCTCTGTTTACCGCTTTAAGCTCAAAGTCCTTATATTTTCCGTAAGAGGGAATAACGATATCATCGATTTCATCATCCATGATCAACACTTCAAAGCCTTTTGCTTTATAAGCTTCCAACAAAGGTGAAGCCCGAAGATTTTTTTCGTCTCCGCCGGTGATATAATAAATGGCTTTTTGCTCCGGTTTCATGCGCAAAACATAATCGGCAAAACTTGTCCAGTTATTGTCTCCGGTTCCTTCCTCGGCAGTTGATTTAAACCGCACGATTTCGGCAATTTCTTCCCGATTAGAGTAATCTGAATACAAACCTTCTTTCATAGGGCGGTTAAACTGAGAAACAAATTTATTCCATTTATCAAGATTTGCTTTTTCGGTTTCATCAAGTTTATCCACACCGCCTTTTTCTTTGGCAGACTCCAAAGCTTTTTTTGCAGCATCACCCATTTTTTTGAATTCACCCAACAACTTCTTTACAGACTGAGTTTTTATGCTTTCCAAAATGCGGTTTTGCTGAAGAATCTCACGGCTTACGTTCAAAGGCAAGTCTTCGGAATCAATAATACCTCGAACAAAGCGCAAATATGCCGGTAGCAATTCTCTGTCGTCATCAGTGATAAAAACACGTTTTACATAAAGTTTTAAGCCACTTTTGTAATCTGCCTGGTACATGTCAAAGGGAGCCCGTTCCGGAACAAAAAACAGTGTTGTGTATTCCTGAGTACCTTCTGCTTGTGTATGAACATACATAAGAGGATCCGCACCATCGTGAGAAATGGTTTTGTAAAAGTCTTTATAGTCTTCCGGCTTAAGAGAAGATTTTGGACGTTTCCACAGAGCGCTGGCACTGTTGATTTTATCTGTTTTTTCTTCTGAGCTTTTTACATTGCCTTTGTCATCATACTGATTTTGTGTGTAGTGAAGATAAATGGGGAATGCAATATGATCGCTGTACCGCTTAACAAGTTCTTCCACCTTCCATCGGCTGGCATATTCTTTACTTGAATCGTTAAGGGTCATAACGATGGCTGTTCCGTGAGCACCTTCTCCGTCAAGGCCGTATTTTTTAGCCTCTTCACTGGCAAGGTCTACACCTTCAACATCGTAGGAATTGGTTCCGTCACTGGACCAATGGAACAATGTATCGGTAGCTGCTTTACGGGTATATACATCTATTCTGGAAGAAGCCATAAAAGCAGAGTAAAATCCAACACCAAACTGTCCAATCAACGAGGAATCTTTTTTTGCATCGGCAGTCAATTTTTCCAAGAAAGCTTTTGTACCGGAACGGGCAATGGTTCCCAAGTTGGAAGACAAATCTTCGCTGTTCATACCGATTCCAGTATCTTTTACAATCAGGATGTTTTTTTCTTCCTCAAAGGAAATATCGATTCTCGGATCAAAAGAAACATTTTTGTAAGCTTCATCGGAAAGAGTCAAATACTTTAACTTGTCCAAAGCGTCTGAAGCATTGGAAACAATTTCCCGAAGGAAAATATCTTTGTTTGAATATAAAGAATGAATGATAAGAGTTAATAATTGATTAACTTCTGTTTGGAACTGATACGTTGCCATAAATTTCTCCTATAGATATTCTTTGTTTAAATTACTAATTTCAAACAAAAAGGACAAGTTTTTACAAAAAAAATATACTTTTTCTTTGGTCAATAGTACATCATATAGTAATGGTAAAATAAAAACCTATGCTAGAGACTACTAAAATGTTTCTTCTTTCATCAATAAATTTGTGTTCAAAATTACTTTCACTGGAAACAATACCCGTAAGACTGAAAAAAGATGTTTTAAATGTTCCTGAAATTTTATAAGAAAACTGAGACAAGGAATTATTCATATCATATATAAGATTATAGGGAGAAAATGACAGGGAACAGTCGATTTGCCAAAATCTGTGAGGAGTGTATACAATTCCGATACCTATTAAAGTAGACTGATATCGCCTGTAAAAAAGCGGATAATCGGCTCCAAGAATATTTAAATTGTACTGAGAAAGTAAAAACCCGCCAAAAGGTGCTATACTCAGTGTATCCCATAAATAAAAAGTTTTATGACCTAAAATACTGTACTGCAGAGTATTCCAAAGATGTTCCTGTTTGGGAAGCGAAAAAAAGGAAAAATCCAAGGGTAGCTTATCTTCTTCATAACCTAAAGTAAGGATCGAACCTATAGAAAACATTTTTCCCATGTCTACATTAATCATCATTCCCTTGTACTGATACACCGGAGGTTGTTTAGGCAAAGGCGACTCAGCCGGAGTTATATACGTTTGGTATAAATCAAACCACTGAACACCGCGAGTTTTCTGGAGATTCCACGTTAAAAATTTTTCTTGAGGGCTTCTATTCTTTTCATCGTCTACAGCCTGTCTCTTATACACATCTCCGAGCCCACGAGAC
>JAHLFV010000204.1 GCA_018883625.1 Candidatus Treponema excrementipullorum | reverse complement strand
TTATTATATAATTCAGCAAGATCAGATACTGTTGCAGAATCATTTTCATATACAAAGCTTTCACAAAAATCAGTCATATTCCTAACCATCTGAAACTTTATACTCCATCTATATACAGGGCAAAATGTATTTTAGAGCCGCAATTCAAGATTTTCTTTTAATTGTGCCAAGAATTCTTTTGCTGTTAATCTTCCAAAATCATTTGCAGACATCGGAATATTAAAATAATGTTCCATACTACCGTTTGTCAGCTGTTCCGGATTTCCCAGTACAATTTGCGCTCCGTCCTCAAGCTCGTGAATAATTTTTACAGTAAATGTCTTATATGCTTCAAAGGTAAAATTTATATGCCAGCCGTGATAATCATAATTATCTATGATTTTAAAGTTTCCGGCATCTGAACCAAACGCCTTTTTTACTTCTTCAATCATAAAATCAAGACATTCGTCTGTTGTCTTAAAATTGTCATTTTGTTCAGCCCGTTTTAGTTCACTGAATTCTTCACCTGAACAATTTATAAAGTTTAAACGAGTAGTATAAGCAATATAATTGTCAGACTTCATTTCTTCAAAATATTTATTTGGAATAAAAGGTATTAATGTATTCTCAATATCTGAAATTGTTAACAAATAATCAGTTATTTTATAGTCTCTACCGCTATGTATAGGAAATGATTTATTTACACAAGAATATGCAGTCCACTTTAAGAAATCATCCTTAAAGTAAAAAATAACATTAAAATAATTAAAAAAACAGAAACCAAAATAAAATTCTAAAGGGGTAATACTTGTTATGTTTTGTGCATTTGTAAAATAGGCTTCTTTCTTTTTATTAATTAATTCTTCATTCAAATTGTCTAACAGTGGATTAATAATTTGACGGGAAAGTTCTATTTTCTTATTAAAATTTTCACTTAATGACATACCGGAATCCATCCTCATTATTATAGATTAATATTTTATTTATTTCTATGTATCTTATACGATTCCACTTACCCCTTCCATAATACACAATCATGATATTTTCTTGGATCATAACTAAACATTAGTTGTTTACCACTATTAATTGCATCATCTAATGCTGGTCTATTATATTTGGGCACATTTTTGCTGGCGCAAAAACCAGGCTTTCCGCCATTCCGCTGCCGCTCCAGCCGCTTTCTTCACTCCGTTCAGAAAGCGGCCGCCTCCGGCGTGGCTCCAATCCTTTGTGCGGAACCAGAATGCCAAAGATGTTTCTCCGCAACCGTGGTTTTTCAAAATGTCTTTTCTGCACGGGTAAAGCCGTCTCTGTTGTCTTCCTGTTTTTTGTCAAGCTCTTTTACAATAGCCCTGTCTGTAATCAGCAATAAAATTAAATTCACTCACAATTATACTCACTTACCAGATTATCGTTATTGTAAAAGGATATTTTCCTGTCTGTAATAACCGCCTTTTGGACAAATCTTTGAAATGGAATCATTTCTTTAAAAGATTGACACTGCATCAGTATGTTATCATAGTCAGAAATTTTATATTTTTCCGAATACTTATAGTAATAATACTCCTGCAAGGCGCTTCCGTTACTTTCTACTGTCATAAAGCCGCGGAACAACTGTCTGTTTTTTAACACAAAAGTAGCTTCAAAAGATTTGATATGATTATCATTATCAAAATAAACTGTGATAAAACTGATTCCCCTAACATTTCTGATTGCTTTTGCCCGGATAATCATTGATTGAATTGTCAGGAAAAAATCATCAGCAGGTATTTGCGTAAAACAAAAAGAAACATCTTTATTATATGGTGATGTATATCCACGGGGTTCATATTTTTGTTCATAAGCTTCTTTAAAAATAAACAATATCAGCAGCGTTATTATTAAAAACAAGAAAATAAAAGAATATTTAAACAACGCTATTAAAGAATATTTGATTTTTTTATTCATTATAAACATCTAGATAAAAGCAAGCCAAATCAACTTACCCACGATATGGAACAATGCGTGCCCTAAAATTGCATAAACAATCCCATACTTGCGATACAGCCAACCGAATGCAAGTCCGGAGCCTCCGTTGAGCAGGAAGCAGCGGAGTAAGATCAGAGGTGTCAATGTACCAAAAATACCCATTGTAAACGGCAAATGTCCTGCTGCAAAAAGAAATGCCGCAACAATGTTTGCAACTACGGATACGCTTGTTGGAATGTTCTCTTTGCCGTGTTTCCTGAAGAACAATTTCCACACAATAAAAGCAATCAGCGACATAAAGAATAACCGCAGCATTATTTCCTCTATGATGCCGCCGTACAGAACAGATGCAATCACACCGCTTACGGTTAAACTTGCGGCATTGACAGCTTGAATGCCGTCAATCATACTGCCAAACACCCAATGGTCAAGACTGAATACAATACCACCGGTTACGGAGATTACAAGCGTAACAACCAAGCTTCTTTTCTCAAATTGAATAGGCTTCCAGAGTCCGGTTTTATCTGCAAGAATATAGCCAAAGAATCCAAAGAATAGTGCATAGCCTACTGTCTGCACCGCAGCAACCACAATTAAAATATCTGTGTTTCCAAATTCGGCAAGCACTTCGGCAATTATTTCCTCAGAATAGACGTCTAATTGATAAAAACCTACGGAAATTCCTGCAATAACCGCAACCGGCAAAAGACTGAGGGAGAACAATAACGGTTTCTTATATTTAGACATTGTTTGCACCATCCTTTTCTGCGTATACTTCGACGCACAAGCCCCAAGCCGGGCGGATTCTCCGTTCAATCCTCTTCTGCGCCGCGGAACAGGGAAAGAAAGTATTCCCGTAATTTTTTATTTCTTTTGTAAAGGGGCAGCATTTTGGTACCGGCGGAAAAGCGGTTCATCCACCGGCTGTAAAAATCCAGACTGCGCTGCGCCTCTTCTTCTTTTGAATAGCGGTTGAGGTCTTTGGTGAAGGGATCAAAATCAATCACGGAACCGATCAGGCAGTTTCTCAGCTCCTCCGGCGGCGGGTACAGGGGGCGCAGCAGGTCGTGGACTTTGCCGTAATAAGCGGGAATCCGTTTCGCTTTCCGGTCGCCCAGATCCGGTTTGGGGC
>JAHLFV010000203.1 GCA_018883625.1 Candidatus Treponema excrementipullorum | reverse complement strand
GTTTTACCCTGGTTCGGAACAGTGCCCCGGTCACGGAGAGGAAAACTTTTGTATGGAATATTGGTAGGGGTAATTGCATTTTTTCTTTCCGGTTACGGGTTGTCAGCTATCGGAGCTGTTTTTTCTGTTTTTTACGGAAATATTTGCTCTGTTTTTATTCAAGTATTTGAAAATAAAAAAACTGAGCAAAAGTTGTTTAAATTGCAAGAAGCTTCAAAGCTCTGTCAGATTCAGGAGTAGGTTGTATGGAGTCTAAAAAAATAGTCCGAGATTTTTACATTTTTATGGCAATTATTGCAGTATTTTTTTTGATTCTCTTTATACCTGTGTTTTTTTCCAGAAACGTGTGGAGTGACAGACTACAAAAAGATCTTGCGAAAATTTTGGAAAATCACTATCCCCAAACCTATCAAGTAGGGGAACAAATCACCATAAATAGTGCTTTATCCACATCTTTGGTTGCCTATGAATTACTACCTGCACAGACAAATTTTCCAGAAAAGACTCCTGCTTACGGCGTCATAGCCCGTATTACAACCTTGTATGGAATAATGCCTGCCGTATATATATATACCGGAAATGAAGTTTCCTTTGTAGATTTCTCCATACTGGATTCTAATTTAAAAAAAGAAGGAGCTATTGCAACAGGATTAAAAAATTCCTTACAGGTACAGTACTGGTGCAGTAGAATTCCTCAAATCATTACGAAGAGTTTAACGAGGAACAAAGATGAGTAAAAAAATTCCTGTTATGTATTTGTGTACCGCTTTGGTGACACTGGTTCCTATAGCCGGACGATTGTATTATGGAATTCCGGTAATCATTTTAATAAATTTTCTGATGTTAACAACTACACTGTTTGACTACGGATTGTGTATTTTAAAAATAGACTCACTGAAGAAAACCTATCTTATGATGTTTCTTGTGGGTATGGTTCTTTTTTTCAGACAGATTTTGATTTTTTATTCTCCTATGGTGGCTTTAGGGTTAGGTTTTATGTTATACATTCCCATTGCCGAAGTCCTTCTTTTAGGAGATTTTTTTACCGAGCATAAAGAAAATTTAGCAAA
Source organism: Candidatus Treponema excrementipullorum (assembly GCA_018883625.1). Taxonomy (GTDB): domain Bacteria; phylum Spirochaetota; class Spirochaetia; order Treponematales; family Treponemataceae; genus Treponema_F; species Treponema_F excrementipullorum. Next base: position 5,589 of record JAHLFV010000203.1, on the reverse strand, counting down.
CACCTTGAAACAGAATATGAGAACCAGCCTGATTTTTTCTCTGTACGTGTTTATGTTTTTTTTACTTCGAGAGGTTATTGGGTACGGAACCGTTTCCCTTCCTACACCATCAGGTGTGTTTAAGGTGGTTTTTCCAAGCTTTTTTACTTTAAGTCCTTTTATCTTTTTTGCTTCTATACCGGGTGCGCTGGTTTTGATTGGGCTTTTTTACGGCATCATGACAGCTCTGTCTCAATACGCAGATATTTTGCATCGCAGTCCTGAACTCCGTCCTGTAAAAACATTGACAAAAGAAAAACGAAAAAAATCACAAGAAAAAAATGAAACCCCGGATACCGATGTAAATACAGGGGACACAATGCTGTCGGAGCAAGATAAGGGCATGAGAGGCAATTTTGCTTCCGGGGAGGATAACTGATGGTACTTGAAAGTTTGATCGTTTTTTTAAGTTCTGTTTTTTTCTACGGAATAGGACTTAACAGAGTCATTTTGATTTCCGAATCAATTAAAGACATAAAGTTTTTGTATTTAAAGTCCTTACTGTGTTCTTTTGCCACGGTGGCTTTGTCTTCAATAATTGTTACCTCTGTTTTATCTCCCTTGGGACTTCAGGAATTCTTCCCTTTTATTTGTATCCTCATCTTTATTGTTTTTTCTACTTTTCTGGAAATAATTTTACAATTAGCTTCCGTAAAAGGCGGAAACGAATTTTTTGTTTCCTTTTTTTCGATTCTGTTGGCAATTAATGAAAGCCTTTCTATTTTGGAAGCGTTGTTGTATGTCTTTGTTGCTTTAACATCCTTCTATACCCTAGTATTGATCACTTATACTGTCAGGAAGCGTTCAAAAATGGCTGCTCCATTGCCGGTGTTCAAAAATGCTGTGATATTATTCAGTTTAGCTATTTTGGTATTGTTTATTTTGGCTTTTGACGTTTCATGGCTTACGGGAGGAATAGCTCGATGATAGTCCCTATAGTTCTTTTTATTGTTTTTTTCCTTTCTGCAGGAATTATAACGGTTTTTCTTTTTTCTATTTTAATACCTGCCATTAGGCGAATCAACGAAGAAACTGTTAATGAAAATTTTTTATTAAACAAAAATGAGTTTAAAATGGCAGAGGATGAAACTGTTCACTTGAAGGATTCAGGTATGAGGGCGGTTGTCCTTTGTAATCACGGAAAGATAGGCGGAGCGGGAAGCATTGCTTACAGTGGACCGAAAGATTGCAGAATATATTTTTCTCAGTTTGAAACAAATAGTGATTGTTTTCAGCAGTGTTTGGGTTTTGGTTCCTGTGTATCTGTCTGCCCACAAAAAGCAATAAAACTAGTGAACGAAACAGCAGTCATCCAAGATGGCTGTATCGGGTGCGGAGCTTGTGTAGATTTGTGCCCGAAAAAAATAATAAAACTTGTGCCTGTTGCAGAAGTTGTCCGTATTATTCCTTGCGGAAATACGGTAGGAGAAACAGCGTGCACCGGTTATAAATCTGAAAGAAAAGAAGAAATTCCTCAAAAACAAACATCCAAATTAGCGAAAGTATGTTATAATATGTTTTATAAAAACTAACCAATGTAGGATAAAGAGTTGATGGGAACGATACATTTTTGTTTTGATATTTACAGTAAGGACATTCAATTTCTCTCCCAACTGGATACCGGTTTGCCTTTTAAAAAGGCCTTGGAGGAGGGCTTTGAGTCCCAGCTCAATCAATACTATAAAATGTTTCACTTTTTGTTTTCCCATCCATCGTACCGTTTTTCTTTATCTATTCCCGGCAGGCAATTGGATTTGTTTTCTCGGCTTCATCGGGAAATTACCGTTGTCCTATCTGATTTGGTTGGAAACAAGCAGGTTGAATTGTTAGGGGGGGCTTACTACGAACCTTTACTTCCCAATATTTTACCGGCAGACAGAGTAGGTCAGATCGAATTATATACCACAGCTTTAAGACGTCATACCGGTAAAAGACCCAGAGGAATGGTTATCCCTAATAACGCATGGGATCCTTCTCTTGTTACCTGTTTGAAGACCTGTTCAATGGACTTTGTGCTGATGGATAGCAGACTGATCCCCCAATACAAAAATCAGTCTTTGCCTTATATAATTCAAGAGTTAGGCAAGGTTTTATATGTTTTGGGGCAACACCAGCAACATCTTCCCTTTGATGCTCAGGGCCGTCCCATACCACCTAAAGACTATTTGTATCAGTTGGAAGACTTAGTGTTCACCTCTTGCCATGAAGCAGAACACCCCCTTGTCTGTTGCAGTCTGTCTCTTTCCGATTTTTGTGCGCTCATTGACAGCGGATGGCTAGAGGACATGGAACAAACTTTAAAGCATGAAATGACGAGAGCTGAATTTCAATGGACATTGCCTTCAAAGTACATTAAAGAAACACAACATTTTCAAAGAACCTATATTCCTGCCGGAATTCTCACTGCAAAAAAGCTATCTTCTCAAGAGACGTCCTCTGGCACTAATGCTTTTCCAGAAATGGTTGTAGTGAATTCCTACGATTATTTGTTACATCAACCAAGAAATTATTTTCTCTACTCAAAAATGGTTCATGTCAGTACCTTAATCAACAACAAAAATCGGAAGGAAAAGAACAGTCGAAAATCTGCCCGAGATTTATTGTGGGAAGCACAATCAGGAGAAGCCTATTTGGCTGAGCCTAATTTTAATTCTCAATGGAGCCATGAAGGAGCTTATCACAGTTTGCTCCAGGCTGAGCATATTATCAGGGATTATTCAGGCTTTTTTGATTCTGTAACAAGCTATGATTACGACGCTGACGGCATAAAAGAGTATATCTGTCAATTTCCGGAATTCAATGCTTATATTCAGGGACGTGGTGGTAGTTTATTTGAATATGATGTATTCAGAACTACTAAAAATTATGCCGGCAGTAACGGCAAAAATACAGGGCTATTTTTAGATTACTTCTTAGAAAATGAATTTGTGTCAAAAAGTGATCTGTTCACCGGTCAGTTATACAGAGAAGTCACTTTTGACGGAAAACGGCGAGACATCAAACTTACGGCAAAAAGTCGTTTAGGAGAAAAGCGCCAAACAATTTCTTTGCGGAAAAACTATTATATGTCTGCCGACGGAATATCTGTCCAGTACATTATTAAAAACGAAAGTCAGGAAACTTTCCGTCACTTTTTCGCTGTAGAATGCAATCTTTTACTAGATATCTCTCATACTTCAGATCCCCTGGACACGGAAATTATTTTTGGTGAAACGGATCAACTACAGGTCTTTCACAATGAAATTCCCAAAGAGAATCTGAAAAGTGTATCCGTTTTCCGTTTTTCAGATAAGGAGCTATCCTTTGTTTTTACTTTGAATGAAAAAGCTACCTTACATTTATCTGAGAATAAGGGTAGTTTATCTGCAACAATGGTATGGCTTGTAGATATACCGGCTCAGAGAGAAATTGAAAAAAGTATTATGTTTTCCGTATTGCCCAAAAAAGTCATAAACCCCAAGAAAAAGAGGAAATAGTTTTTTTAGTTGACTAAAAGGGTGTAAGAATATAAAATTATGCCATATCTTTCAATATATGGTGTTTTAATGAACAGACGATTAATAACTTCCGCTTTACCTTATGTAAATAATGTTCCCCATCTGGGAAATCTTATTCAAGTTTTATCTGCCGATGTATTTGCCCGATTTTGTCGCAGTAAAGGATATGACACTTTATATGTATGTGGTACCGATGAGTACGGGACTGCTACAGAAACAAAGGCTCTAGAAGAAAAAAAGACTCCTCGGGAACTGTGCGATTATTATCATGCTATTCACGCTGATATCTATAAGTGGTTTGGGATAGCTTTTGACTATTTTGGAAGAACATCTGCTCCTCAGCAAACAGAGATTGTTCAGCGTATGTTTTTAGATTTGGACAAAAACGGCTACATCAAAGAAGATACTATTGAGCAGTTGTATTGTCCCCATTGCCAGCGATTTCTGGCAGATAGATTTGTTCGTGGTACTTGTCCTCATTGTGGATACGAAGATGCCAGAGGCGATCAGTGTGAAAACTGCGGTAAACTTTTGGAACCTATCGAACTACAGTCTCCCCGTTGTTCAACCTGCGGTGCAACACCTGAGATAAAACAGACTAAACATTTATATATAGATTTACCTAAAATTCAGGAAAAATATAAACCTTGGATGGAAGATACAAGCAAAAAGGGGCGGTGGGCAAAAAATGCTTTGCAAATGACTCAAGCTTGGATTCGGGATGGTCTCCACGAAAGAGCTATTACCAGAGACTTAAAATGGGGTATTCCCGTTCCCAAAGAAGGTTTTGAGGACAAAGTATTTTACGTATGGTTTGACGCCCCCATCGGGTATATTTCCATAACAAAGGCGTTGGCAGATAAGCTTACGGAAGAGGGTAAAACTTCTTTTGACTGGAAGTCTTGGTGGTTACCATCAGAATCACAAGAAGCTACGTCAAAACCGCCGGTGGATTTGTTTCAATTTATCGGTAAAGACAATATTCCTTTCCATACGGTTATTTTCCCCTCCACTTTAATTGGTTCGGGCAGAGATTGGACAAAGCTTTATCATATGTCCAGTTCCGAGTATCTTAATTATGAGTCAGGGAAATTTTCCAAGTCAAAAGGTATTGGGGTGTTCGGAACAGATGCAAAAGAATCTGGTATTCCAGCAGATGCGTGGCGTTTCTACATCTTCTACAATCGTCCTGAAAAATCAGACACTCAGTTTATGTGGAAGGATTTTCAGGAAAAATACAACGGAGAGTTAATCGGTAACTTGGGTAATTTGGTTAACAGAACTTTAACCTTTGTTTCCCGTTATTATGACGGCGTGATCCCCCAAGGGGTAAAAGACGATACTTTGTGGAAAGAAGTTGAAGAGTCAGAAAAGAACATAACGGAACTTTTGGAATGGGCAGAATTGAAGGATGCTTTCCGGGAAATGTTTGCCTTATCCTCTGTTGCCAACAAAGCCTTTCAGGACGGAGAACCGTGGAAAACAAGAACCACAGATCCTGAAAAAGCCGCTTCTTTGATTATGAATCTATGTTATGTTATTAAAGATTTGATGATTTTAGTTCATCCCTATATGCCGCAATTTTCCGAAAAAGTTATGTCATATTTCGGTAAAACAGTGGCAGATCCCCGTATAGGATATCCTTCAGAAGGTCTTACTTGGGAGAATTTAGGTACCATAGAAGGCTTGGAAAAAGTATCTGCCCCAGAGATTTATTTTAAAACTTTGGATGATAAAACTATAGCAAGCTACCGAGATAGGTATGCCGGCAGTCAGAAAGAAAGAAAAGAAGGACACCATAAAAACAAGGAAAAGGCAAAAGAAAAGGTTCCTCAAAAAGCAGAAAATCCTGTTGAGCATTTTAACAAATACATTGCTTTGAAAACAGCAAAAGTTGTCAAAGTTGAACGTCATCCCGAAGCCGATAAGCTGTATATCGAAACTTTAGATGACGGCTCCGGTGAAGAGCGGATAATTCTTTCCGGATTAGTGCCTTATCTTACCCCGGAGGAAATTTTAGGTAAAACAGTGATCATTGCCGACAACTTAAAAC
>JAHLFV010000202.1 GCA_018883625.1 Candidatus Treponema excrementipullorum | reverse complement strand
TATTTCAAATTCTGTACCATATAAGCCTTTTTCCCTGTTTAACCGGGGAATATAAAATTCACGCTTTACTTTTGGAATACGCTCTTTGATAAAAGTAGGAGAAGTAAAAATAAATTGTAACTGTTCAATATTTTTCAGATTTTCTTTCAATTCTTGAAACGCATAAATTGAAAAACAGGCTGCTGCTACCTGCATTTTTGATTTTGGAATAATCGTTTCCCTTAAATCCGCAGCCAAAGTATGATTTACGTTATCGATTATTTTTACCTGTTCCGGTTCCATAAAAAGAAGTATACCACAAATGCCGGCATATTTTAAGGGTAAATATACAGTTATAAGAGAAAATCTCTATTTTTTACAATAAATAAACGCTGTTTTAGATCGTATCACTATTATGCAAGCCCTTAACCGTTCTATTCTGTCTGTGACGGAAAGTCAGTCCCCAAGGTAGTTTTTCTCTTTAAATGAAATACCACTTACCATTGCAAGCTTTACAACCGTCCATTGCAAGCTTTACAATCACCCATTGGAATCTTTACAATCGCCCATTGCAAGCTTTGCAATCGTCCATTGCAAGCCTTACAACCGTCCATTGCAAGCTTTGCAATCGCCCATTGGAATCTTTGCAATCGTCCATTGCAAGCTTTACAATCGTCCACAAAAACCGATACCCAGGTTTTTATATATTTGTGTCCTGTAATTGTACATAAAATAACTGCCTGCAAAAAAATTTCATTATTTTTAACAAAAAATTATACTTTTAGTCAATTTTGTATTGACATATCGGATAATAATAGTTATATTTAAGATCAAAGTAGCGTTGCTACTTTAGAAATATTTTATATGCTGTAATCTTACAGCTTAGACTAGGAGTCTATGAATGGAAGGAGTAAAAAGTATTTTCTCTAGGAGGGTCAAAGAATTAATGAAAAAAGAGCGCTATTCACAAAAACAACTCTGTGAATTGTGCAATATTACGGAAGCAACCTTTAGTCGGTATATGACCAGTGAACGGTTGCCCAAGACGGATATATTGGCAAACATTGCCAATGCTTTACATACAACCAGTGACTATTTACTGGGAACAGATACTGCCTATGGGTATGACCAATTGGAAATTCTTTTGGCAGCCAGCAAGGATAATTTAAGTCTGAACCAGAAAAAAAAGTTGACTGCCATCCTGATGGATGAGTACAAAAAAGGTGAGGTTTAATGCAAACAGAAAATCATAATAGTGCAGTAGCCGATATGACGCTACCGCCATGGAGAAGGGAAGAAATTATTACCATTGCCGTGGATACATTTCTTGCTATCAAAACGGGCACAGACATAAAAGCCCACATTCGGAGCAAAGGCATCGTGTTAAGAGAATACTCTGCCTTTGATCCGGAAAATTTAAAAAAGTTACAGGAAGATTTTCCAAAAAATCACTGGAAAGCCGGTTTCTTTTGCCAAGAAACAGATCCCCAAACAGGTAAGATTTGCCGTATCATAGTCTATAATGATTCTTATAATGAAACAATACAACTTCACATTATTCTGCACGAGTACGGTCATGCCGTACTGCGCCACACAGAACAATGCATATTGGCAGAACAGGAAGCTCTCTGTTTTGCCGTGGTAATGATGCTATTATTGAAACTTGATAACGCATTTTCCTTACGTTCCATGTTTCATAATAATAAAATTTTACAGTCAGGAGGTGCTATGAAACATGTATCTGCATAAAAAAAGCTCCCGATAAATGCTGCAACATTTACGGAGAGCCTTTCAACCAAGCGTCTGTATGACACTCAAAAACGTCCGTTGATTATAGCATACAGACGTCTCCTTGTCAAATGTCCTTTTTGCGGGTTTGGTCTCTCAAATCCGTAGGTTAAAAACCTGTATAAAGCAAATTGTGTATAGGAGACACATAACATGCTTAATATAAAAACAATTAAAAATCACCTGGCCGGTGAAGACAAAGACGGATTCTGCTTTCGCAGTACTTGTTCCCAAACATTAACAGAACAACAACTCATTGCAGAAATGACAGCCTACAATTCAACGTTTACAGAAGCCGATACAGCAGGTATTATGGCTATTCTGAAAACTACTGTGTTCAAATATCTGGCAAAAGGCTATGCCGTTGAATTGCCCTTTGGAACACTCAGGGTAACGGCATCGGGAACATGTGACGGTATGCAAGCTTCTTTCAGTCCCGGAATGGGAAATCATGCTATCAACTACATTATTACCCCTACTCTGTCTCTGAAAAATCACGTTGAAACCATGCTGGAGTATCAACAGATACTGCCTGATCCTTCCAGAACAACCCGTATTTATCGTCTCTGTACCTTACAGGATGATGCATCAGAAAGTAAGGATTTAACCCTTGCAGTGGGAAGTTTACTGCGAATCCACGGCAGAAACTTAAGTTTTGACTTTAGCGATGACAAACAAGGTATCTTTTTGCATGGAGAAGACAACTCTACTCGCATCGTCAAATACATCAGAACGGGAAGCAATATTGTTGACTTTCTTATTCCCACCGGAACAACTGCCGGTTCCTACAAAGTACGGGCAGTAACCAAACCGGGAATAAGCTACTTTACCGCAGATATAGATACCGCCATTACAGTAACAGCGTAAGCCCAGTTACCATGCTGTCTTTTCGGCAGCATGGTATTTTTAATTAAATTTATCATGCCAATCATTTTTCACAGGGAATGTCATTTGTCATATTTCATCTGGAGTTAGAAATCTATCTACAAAACCTTCTATGATACCCCAACTAGTGAAGTGCACCCCAATTATTGGACACTTTAACAAGCTGATTTTAAGGACTGATTCCTGAATTGTAAAGGGGTCAGTCCTTTTAATTTAACCTTAATTCTCTTTTCATTGTACCAGGATAAATATTCAATCAGTTCTTTTTTGAAATGTTCAACAGATTTAAACTCCTGTAAAT
>JAHLFV010000201.1 GCA_018883625.1 Candidatus Treponema excrementipullorum | reverse complement strand
GGTGTACCCGTAATTTTTTAAAACCCCGTGGTGGGTAGTCACTACTACCAGGGTTTCTTTTTGTATGAGACTGTCTAAAACTGCCATAGCGATAGCTCCCCCTTCTTGAGGATCAGTGCCACTTCCCAATTCATCCAAAAGCAATAAACTGTTCCTATCGCTGGCCTCTACCATGTGGGCAATATTTTTCATGTGACCGGAAAAGGTGGAAAGAGACTGATCCAAGGATTGTTCGTCACCGATATCCGCAAACACTCCCGAAGAAATGGGAAGACGGGTACCTTCTGCCGCCGGTACGGGAAAGCCGCTTTGATTAAGCAGGGTAAAGAGAGCCAAGGTTTTTAAGGTAACGGTTTTTCCTCCCGTATTGGGGCCGGTAATAATCAATACCCGGCATCCCAGAGGAAACACCAAGTCGATGGGAACGGCTTTACTTCCCAGTAAGGGATGACGGGCTTGCAATAAGACCGGTTCCTGTCCTGCAAGGCAGTTATCCGCATATATTCCTTTACAGTGAATTCCCCACCGAGCCGTTCCGTAAGCTGCGTCAAGCTGTGTCATGGCACTGTGAGCTTGTTGCAAATCGTCTTTATAGGGGGCAATATTTTTAGTCAACTCTTTAAGAATACGGCGGATTTCTGCATTGAGGCGGAATTCTTCCTGAATTAATTCGTTATTTTTGCGTACCACGTCTTCCGGTTCAATATAGACTGTCTGCCCTGTTTGGGAAACTTCGTGGATAATACCCTTTATCTTGTTTCTGCTACCGGATTTTACAGCCAACACCTGTCGGTCAGAGCGGAGAGCCGGCAGACTGGATTGGAGAACATCCCGAAACTCTTCTTTTGCGGTATAAGCATGGATAGTTGCTTCTATATCTTTACGGATTTTGGCGATAGAGGCTCTTATTTCCCTCAATTGGGGCAGATCCCGTAGTTGACCGTTGTTGTCGATCACCTTATGGATAAGAGTTGCAACTTGGCTGATATCGGGGATAGTTTCTGCATAATGTACTAGGTTGGGTATGGGAATTTCTGTGCCATGTTTTTTGAGAGATTCTAAGGTAGTTGCTGTGATACGACAGAAACTACCTAAAAAGTGTAACTCCTCCAGTTCCAAAGCTGCATCGGCAACAGAAAGCAGAGAAAAAATACCCTCTAAAGGTTCCCAAGCAGTGAGAGGTACTTCTCCCACCCGATTAATATACTGCTCCCACTGGGCAGCCTCTGCTTTGAGACGGTTAATTTCTGCTTCATCGGTAAGAGGTTCTCTTGCTTCAACCAGCGCTTTTCCGTCGGCACTTTTACAGCAACCGGCTATTTCCCCACGTATTCTGTAGTAGTCTAACTGAGTAAGATTTTTTGATTCAAAATTCATAGGTTAGTCTTCCCAACTGCCACTGGTAATTTCCTGACAGATTCGTTGCCAGCTTTCGTATCGTTCTTCACTGATAACACCGGCATGAACTGCTTCCAAAATTTTGCATCCCGGTTCTTTGTGATGGCGACAAGACATACCGAAGGAGCATGTTCCTACCAAGGGTTTCATTTCTCTGAAATAGAGGGCTAAATCCTCCGCTGCAATATCATGCAGTACAAAACGACGGACTCCCGGGGTATCAATAATGTCTGCTACGGCATTTTGCCGTCCCCCCATAAGAGCCTCATTTAATGTCAAATGTATTAGAGTTCCCTTTGTGGTAGTATGGGTACCTCGGCCGTATTTTTCGGAAAGACTGCCCGTTTTCAAAACACAGGTGGAATCCAGTACGTTAATTAAGCTGGATTTTCCTACCCCGGATTGTCCTACAAACGCTGAAAGTTTGTCTTCCATCAGTTCTGCCAGCTCTGGAATTCCTTCTCCTGTTTTAGCAGAAATCCGCAATACTTTGTATCCGATAGTTTCCCAATCTGATAGACGGAACTCCACGTCTTCGTCCGCAGTTAAATCGTATTTGTTGCATACAATAATAGGGGTAATGCCGGCATATTCTGCTTGGGCTAAAGCTCTGTCTATAAAGCGGGGACGAAAAGGCGGTTCGTCCGGTGTAGTAACTATCATCAGGTAGTCTAAATTTGCCGCCAATAGTTGAGGTGCCCGACCTTTTACGTTCCATCGGACAAATTCGTTTTTTCTGGGTACAAAAGATAAAATTTGGCCCAACTCATTGCTGAGTTCATCTATTTGAATTTCCACTATGTCTCCGGGTGCCAATGGATTGTAGTATCCCAAAGAGTTTTTCAGTTTTTTTCCTTTGATTGAACAATGTCTGATGGTGTTGTCTTCACACTCAACAACAAAAACGTTATTGCTACCGCTTAAAACAGTTCCTTGCATGAGTCCAGTATACCAAAAGCCATAATATATCACAAGGGAGAATTTTTTTTTAATTTTCAGTTAGTTTTGTACCCTTTTGCTATGAAAAAAGGTTTTTCTAGTGTACACTTTAAAATGTAATACTCAGGTTTGAGTACTATATAAGGATGCATTGTGAAATCAAACTATGAAAAAATGTACATAGATAGTTCTTGGATATCTGCAAAGGGGATACAGTTATATTTTACAGATACGAATACTTTTTCTTTAGAAACAGAAGCAGTATTTGGTTTTAGTGTGTTTCCGCTGTTTTACAAATTAAGGGAGCAACAACCTCTGTTATTTGTAAAACGGGAAGATACGGGAATCTGTGAAACCATTCAGCTCGGTTGGAATAGAAGTTCCTCAAAGCCGGATTATTACATGTTACGGGGATGTCTATGGGGAGAAGAAGTTTGTTTCATGCTTAAGGATTTACCCGATAGTCACAGTGTTTCGGAAAAACTTTTTTACGACGGGGCAGGTTCTCAAGCATATCACTTTATTGATGAAAAAAACGTTACAGTGACGGATCCACTGTACAAAAAAAACGGTTTGCAGACAGAGCTTTGTTCCTTTTCCTGTCGGGAAGGAATTATTGCTTTGAAAACAGTCCCTTCCGATATTTGGGGAGACGAACAGGTGCCTGTGGTAACGCATCGGTATTTTATGTATCCTCATTCACTTAATTTGATAGATACGGTTCGAGGTGGGGTTCTTTGTACTTATTATGATAAAGATCTGGTATAAACTTTAAGGGATATGTGCCTTAGTTTATGTGAAAATTTATGAATATCTTCACTTTTTCTCCAAAAAGCTATATATTATGTACATGAAGTGGTGTAGCGTAGCTTTGCCGGAGTTTGGATCTCGCTGTGTAGTGGGGATGTCCGGTGGTGTAGATTCTAGTTTGGTAACAAAGTTGCTTTTGGAAAAAGGGTGTCATGTTATCGGTGTTACTATGTCTACCTGGGCCAATGATATGCCTCTTCCACCCTCTGAAAAGGGAATAAAAGAGTCTTGTTACGGTCCTGATGAGGCTATCGATATAGCTCAATGCAAGGCTTTTTGTAATGATTTGGGAATAGAACACTATACGATAAATGTCAGTGACGCCTATCATCGGGAAGTGTTGGAGTATTTTAAACGAGAGTACCGTCAAGGTAAAACCCCAAATCCCTGTGTGCGGTGTAATCCTACCGTCAAATTCGGAGCTTTGCTGGAGGGTGTAAAGGCTTTAGGAATAGAGTTTGACTATTTTTGTACAGGGCACTATGCAGACTTGGTTCGTCCCGAAAAAGATATCAGGGAACTTTACGGGATTTCCCCGGATTCCGGAGCTGTAAACCGGCCTGTTATGATTCGGACTGCGATTGACAGTACAAAAGATCAAACATATTTTTTGAACAGACTTTCTTCTGAGATTTTGGAAAAGGTTCGATTTCCCCTAAGTTCATATACAAAGAAACAAGTCTTTGAAATGGCTTCAGAGCGTGCTTTAGCGGCTGCTACCCGTAGCGAAAGCCAGGATTTTATTCCGGAAACCTATTTTGATGTGATTTTTTCCGATAAAGAGTCGGTTCCCGGTGACATTGTGGACTTATCAGGAAAAAAACTGGGAGTTCATCGGGGAATAGAGCATTATACCATCGGTCAGCGTCGGGGATTAGGAGTCAGTTCAAATAAGCCTTTGTACGTGCATTCCATTGACGCGGAAAAAAATCAGGTTGTACTTTCGGACAATGATGCCTTGCTTTGTGCCGGCCTTTTTGCAGAGGACTGGGTATGGGCAGGAAATTATTGGCCGGAAAAAAGCTTTGACGGTCGGGTAAAAATCCGTTTGGCTTCCCCGGCTACAGAAGCTGAAATAATTCCCCAAGGGGATGGTTGTTATAAGATTATGTTTAAATATCCTCAACGGGCAGTTGCCCCGGGGCAATCTGCCGTGGTATATTTAGATGGAGTGATAGTGGGAGGAGGAGTAATATCCCAAAGTATTAGGATATAATCAAAGATATGGAAAGGATTTATTTAGATTACAATGCTACGACCCCTTTATCAAAAGAGGTTTTTGATTTTTATGTTAAAGAGTTGGGAGAATATGCCAACGGTTCCAGTCTTCATGAAGACGGAAGAAAGGTAGCTGCTTCAATAGAAAAAGCCCGAAAACAGGTTGCCCATCTCATCAATGTGGACCCCAAGGGAGTTATTTTTACGTCCGGAGGTTCGGAATCAAATAATACTGTTTTAAATACCATGCCGGAGTATGCAAAGAAAGCCGGCAGGTCTGTGATTGTTACGACGGCTATTGAGCATCCTTGTGTTTTGGAAGCATCCCGCCGTTTGGCTAATAATTTCGGTATGGAAGTGATATATCTGCCTGTGGATGAATACGGTACCGTGGACATGGAGGCTTACAAAGCCGCTTTGGAAAAGAAACCTCTGCTGGTTTCAATAATGACAGCAAACAATGAAATCGGTACCATTCAGGATGTAAAAACACTGTGTGCCATGGCTCATCAAGCGGGAGCCTTGTTTCACACTGACGCCGTTCAGGCAGTGGGAAAAATTCCTGTGGATTTGAAAGATTGGGATGTAGACTATGCCACGATTTCTGGTCATAAAATATACGGCCCAAAAGGGATTGGTGCGTTGTATATTAAACCCGGCAGTCCTATAGAGCCTCTCATTCGTGGAGGACATCAGGAACACGGTTTACGGGCAGGAACCTATAACGGCCCGGCTATTGCAGCCTTTGGTTATGCGGCTGAATTGGCAGAAGAAGGTTTACCGGAATATGAAAAACATACCCGTGCCTTACGAAACAGGTTGCGGGACGGTTTGTTGTCTGCTATACCCGGTATTAAAATCAACGGGCATGAAACAAATGTGTTACCTAATACTTTGGATGTGTCTTTTCCCGGTGCAGAAGGAGAGGCCATTTTACTCCACTTAGATTTGTTAGGTGTTTCCGCTTCTACCGGTTCAGCATGTGCCTCCGCCAGTCTTGATCCTTCCCACGTATTGATGGCAACAGGATTAGGTCCAGAGTTGGCTCATGGTTCTATCCGTTTTAGTTTCGGAAAGTATAGTAAAGCAGAAGACGTAGATTACATTGTGGAGAAATTTCCTCCCGTTATTGAACAATTAAGAAAAATGTCTACGGTTTCATATACACATAATTAAATTATAAAGGAATACAGTATGGAACAATGGTTATATTCTGATGTTGTAAAAGAGCATTTTATGAATCCCAAAAATGTTCTCATGGAAGATGAAGATAAGTGGCCTTGTGACGGTCGCGGTATTGTAGGAAATATTAAGTGCGGTGATCAAATGTTAATACTTCTCCGTATTAAAGATGACATTATAGAAGATGTGCGTTGGAAGACCTACGGTTGTGCCAGCGCCATTGCTTCTACATCCATTCTTTCAGAAGCTATTAAGGGAATGAATATTACGGAAGCTTATAAACTTCGTCCCAATGACATTGTGGCTCGTTTGGGTGGTCTTCCCGACAATAAGATTCACTGTTCTGTGTTAGGGGATAAGGCTCTGAGAGCTGCAATTGATGATTATTTGGAAAAACATGGTCGACCGTCCTTGGCCGGACAGGAAGAAGTTGAAATCATCTGTCACTGTCTTAATGTAACCGACAAAGACTTGGAAGAAGCTTATAAGGCCGGGGACAGAACATGGGAAGATTTACAGGCAAGAACAAAAATCGGTACCGGTTGCGGTGGCTGTAAAGCAAAAGCCATGGAAAAAATGCACGAGTTTGAACATTTATATGGAGATAACTGATAGCTCCTCTTGTGAAAACCGGCTCTGTAAAGGGACGGGTGATTTTGCCTAATCAGCAAAATCAAAGGTGTTGTTACAGACTCTTTTGTAAAAAAAGAAAAGCTACCTTAAAGTGAAGTGCACCCCAATTATTGGACACTTTAACAAGCTGATTCTAAGGACTGATTCCTGAATTGTAAAGGGGTCAGTCCTTTTAATTTAACCTTAATTCTCTTTTCATTGTACCAGGATAAATATTCAATCAGTTCTTTTTTGAAATGTTCAACAGATTTAAACTCCTGTAAAT
>JAHLFV010000200.1 GCA_018883625.1 Candidatus Treponema excrementipullorum | reverse complement strand
GATAATGCCTGACTGCTCCACCCGTTCTCTGGCTTCGTCGGCAATTTTATCGGGATCTATCATTTTGTCTAACTGCTCTTCCGTAAGAATCCGACGGGCTTCCTGAATTGTTACAGTCTTTTTGCGAGTCTTGTTTCCGGAAAACAGAGAAGTGATTTGTCGCATACCGGCTTCCAAGTCTTCCATGTTCCCTCCGGCAAAAATTTCCATGGTAGGCATGGAGTTCTGCCGCTTTATGGTCACATCTACCTCTCTGTCTTCCAGCTTACCTTCCCGTAACATAAGCCGAAATTTTTCACGGGTACTTGTCCCATGAACTTTTTCATTACCTATTGAGGATTCTGTTTTACCGGCAGAAGCATCTGGTAAAGGAATAGCAGCTTCCGAATCGGAAGGCACTTCTTGACCGAATACATTTACCGGCAACGTAATTCCTGTATCATTATCTTTTTTTGTTTCCTGACGACTTCCCGGTAAAAGCAGATCCAGCAATTCTTCTTCTACACTGGTTTCTGCCTGTACACGAAGTTTTTCCTGCACTTCAGCCTTTACCATGTTGTAACCTACCGCCATCAAATCCCGAATCATGGATTCTACATCACGGCCTACATATCCAACTTCAGTATATTTTGTGGCTTCTACTTTCAAAAAGGGTGCACTGCATAGCTTTGCCAACCGCCGGGCGATCTCAGTCTTTCCTACACCGGTAGGGCCAATCATCAGAATATTTTTCGGAGCCACTTCATCCCGAATATCTTCCGATAAGAGCAACCGACGATGGCGATTTCTCAGAGCAATGGCAACAGCTCTTTTTGCTTCTCTTTGTCCTATGATATACGTATCAAGACGGGCAACAATTTCTTTAGGAGTCAGTTCAGAGCTTTGTACTTTATCTTGTTCTTTTGTTGTTTCCATAATGTTCCTCTTCTGATTTTTATTGTTGTCTACAGTTCTTCCACGGTAACGTGATGATTTGTATAAATACAAATATCACCGGCAATTTTCAAACTTCTTTCTGCAATTTCTTTGGCACTAAGGTCGGAAGACTCAAGATAGGCTAAAGCTGCGGCATAGGCATAGTTTCCTCCCGAACCGATGGCAAGGACATCATTTTCCGGTTCGATAACATCTCCTGTTCCGGAAATCAACAGTATCTTATCTTTATTTGCCACTAATAGTAAAGCTTCCAGTTGACGGAGAGCCTTATCTGTTCTCCACTGTTTTGCCAGCTCTACGGCTGCTCTTGTTAAATCGCCGGCATATTCTTTAACCTTTGTTTCAAACTTGTCAAAAAGATTAAAAGCGTCAGCTGTAGCACCGGCAAAGCCCGTTAACACTTTTCCTTCATAAATGCGCCGTACCTTTGTGGCATTTCCTTTCATTACGGTATTTCCCATAGTTACCTGTCCGTCTCCGGCCATGGCAACCTTACCGTCCTTTTTCACTGCAATTACTGTCGTACTGCGAATTTCTGGATAATTCATATTCTTTCTCCTGTTTGTTTTCAACCAAAGGATTTTTTTCTGTTATCCCGGCTTTTTCTGTATTGCCTCCATGAGGATGGGCTCGATTATATATATCAATAAGCTGTTCCCGCCCTATATGGGTATACCGCTGAGTAGTAGAAATACTGGAATGTCCTAACATTTCCTGCACAAACCGTACATCAGCCCCCTTGGCCACCATGGAAGTGGCGAAAGTGTGACGGAAAGCGTGGGGAGATACGGGACGGTTGGTTCCTTCCACGCCGGAATATCGGGCAATAATATACCGAATACCCCGAGGTGTCAAAGGACGACCAACATGGTTAATGAATAAAGCTTTAACGTCTCTTTCCTTGGGAATCCGCAGAGCCCTTTGAGGAAAATATTCCCTTAAAGCATTCCTTGTATCCTCTTCAAAAAAAACCTGTCTATCCTTCCCCCCCTTACCGTGAACGATAGCCCGTTTTAAGTCAGAGGACAAATCATCCAAAGTCAAACCGGCCACCTCCGAAACACGGCATCCGGAAGAATACAAAAGCTCAAACAGTGCCTTGTCTCGCTCTTTCCACAACAGCTCTTTTACCTCTGGCTGAGCACATAAAGCATCAATCTCGGAAGCTGTCATAAATTTAGGCAGATACTGAGGTTGCTTTACAGTCTTAACCTCCAAAGCAGGGTTATTTTTAATATACTGAAATCTGTAACAATAGGCAAATAAAGAACGACAGGCAGCTATAAATCTGTTAACACTGGAAGCTGCAGTCCCCTGGGAAGTAAGCATTCCCACGCAATATCGCAAATCTTCCTTTGTAACAGATTCGATAGCACAGTCTTCACCTAAAAAATTTGTCAGTTTATACAAATCTTGGCGATAACCTGCCACAGTATGAGGAGACAAGCCCCGTACCCC
The DNA here is from genome assembly GCA_018883625.1 of Candidatus Treponema excrementipullorum. Taxonomy (GTDB): domain Bacteria; phylum Spirochaetota; class Spirochaetia; order Treponematales; family Treponemataceae; genus Treponema_F; species Treponema_F excrementipullorum. Next base: position 12,484 of record JAHLFV010000200.1, on the reverse strand, counting down.
AGACTCATAAGACAGAAACTCTTCGATGTTTGCAAGCAGAGTCTTTGGAACAGACATTAATCCTCTACAACACCTTCCATCAAGTCACTGGCAACCAATGTCGCATCATCACCGGAATGGAGATAATCACAGTCAGGATTGATACAAGCTTTATATGTTCCATGCTTTTTATCGTATTTTTCTACCAAAAATTGACCGCACTTTGGACAGTACACATCAACGGGTTTATAATGACTGATAAAATCGCACTGAGGATAATTCGTACATCCGTAAAACTCTTTTCCTCTCCCTTTTGTTTTTCGTGCAACGATTTCGCCGTTACAACCGGGACGAGGGCATCGTGCCAAAGGAATGGAACGAGTATTATGGCACTCGGGAAAACCGGAACAAGCCAAAAAGAAACCAAAACGTCCCAGTTTTTTTACCATAGGCTTACCGCATTTTTCACAAATCTTATCGGTGACTTCATCCATCATACCTTTAAAACTTTCGTGGGTAGCCATAACATTTTCTACTTTGTCTCGGAAGGGAAAGAAAAAATCTTCCAGCATTTTAGCCCATTGGATTTTGTTTTCTTCTACTTCGTCTAATTCGTTCTCTATTTCTGCCGTAAAATTTTCGTTTACAACTTCAGGGAAAGACTCTACCAAAATATCGTTAATCATCCGCCCCAGCTGGGTGGGAACTAATTGCTTATTGCTTCGTGTTACGTAATATCTGTCCAACAGAACAGAGATAATGGGAGCATAAGTAGAAGGTCGACCTATACCTTTTTCTTCAAGGGTCTTTACAATAGACGCATCGGTAAAGCGAGCCGGCCCCTGAGTAAAATGCTGTTCGGGATAAAATTTTTCCGCCGTAATTTCTTCTCCAACTTTCAAAGAAGGCAGGGAACCGGTGGCATCTTCCTTTGAGGACAGGGTTTTAATGACTTTGTAAAAACCTTTATCGACTACTTTGCTGGCAGAAACTCTGAAAAGAGCCTTGCCGGCACGGATATCTACACTGGTGGTTCTGGTTTTTGCGTTATTCATTTGACTGGAGACAAAACGCTCCCAAATAATCGAATACAGGCGATGCTGATCCCGAGTTAAATATTCTTTTACGGAATCCGGCGTATAACTGACATAGGTGGGACGTATACCCTCATGGGCATCCTGGGCTTTTTTTCCTACTGTATACTCTATAGGCTGTTCCGGTAATTCTCCGGGATAATTTTTAGTCAACCAATCACGGACATCCTTTATAGCCGTCTGGGAAATACGAACAGAGTCTGTACGCATGTATGTAATAAGACCGACTCGACTAGAACCGATGTTAACACCTTCATATAACTGTTGTGCAATCTGCATGGTTTTTCGGGATGTAAACCCCAAACGGTTGGCTGCCACCTGCTGCAATTTTGATGTTGTAAAAGGAGGCTTAGGTCGGACAGTTTTTTCTGTAGCTTTAATGTCAGCAACGGTACATGAGGTTTTACCGATCTCTTCTATAATTTCCTGTACAGATTTTTCACTGGGCAGATCGATTTTTTTATCATCGTATTGAACCAATTGGGCCGTAAACTTTGATTTGCCTTTAACAAAATCCGCATCTAAGCTCCAGTATTCATCGGGAATAAAATTCTCTACCTCTTTTTCCCGTTCGCAAATCAATCGCAAAGCCACAGACTGTACTCGGCCTGCAGAAAGACCGTTTTTTACTTTTTTCCATAACAGGGGTGAAAGATTGTATCCCACCAATCTATCCAAAACCCGCCGGGCTTTCTGGGCATTTACTTTTGCCTCATCGATATCCGAGGGATGCTTTACGGCTTCCGTAATTGCCTGAGGAGTGATTTCATTAAAAACAATACGTTTAATGGGGGCTTTTGTTTTTCCGTCAAAAGCATTCTTTAAGTGCCACGCTATTGACTCCCCTTCTCGGTCGTTATCACTGGCCAGCAATACTTCGTCTACTTTTTTTGCATCCCTCTGTAATTCCTTTAACAACTTTGCCCGGCCTCGGACAGTAATGTATTCCGGTGTGAATCCGTGTTCCACGTCTATGGCAAGGCGGGATTTAGGTAAATCTATAAGGTGTCCCATAGAAGCCTTTACTGTATATCCCGGTCCAAGGTATTTTTCAATAGTTTTAGCTTTGGCAGGAGACTCTACAATCACCAATGACGTCTTTCCTGCTTTTTTCTTGGTACTCGCCTTTTTTTCAGCCATATAAACCTCTACAAATATAATTGTTTATCCTGTTTGCAATACACCGTACCGGGCGCAACATTCCTATAATTCATAAAATCTTCAAAAGAAGATATGACGGGTGCTCCGTCATCTTTATATAATCCCATTCCCTGAGCACACAAGGGATTTTCAAAGCCGGCTTGATGTAAATATACATCTCTACCTTGTTCCAAGGCAAAATCGGCTGTAATCAATGCCCCAGAATTTTTCGGAGCTTCTGCAATAAGCGTAACAGGAGACAAAGCAGCTATAATCCTGTTCCGCTGAGGGAACCGAAATTTTGCTGCTTCGGTACAGGGGACATACTCGCTCATAAGACACCCCCCTCTTTCCAAAATAGCCTGAGCCAAAAACTTATGACTGACAGGTGCAACTCCATCTAAGCCACAGGGCAATACGGCTAGGGTCTTTCCGTTACCTGCCAAAGCCCCCTTATGAGCGGCTGCATCAATTCCAAAAGCTAAACCGGAAATCACCGTGAATCCTGCACCGGAGGCATCTTTTGCAAAAGAAAAAGTTGCCTCTATGGCCTTGGTACTGGGTTTTCGGGTCCCTACAACGGAAATACAGGCCTCTCGAACAACATTCATATCCCCTCTGTAAAAAAGCACAAAAGGAGGATCATATATTTCCGACACCAAAGAGGGATAGTTTTCATCTGAATACAAAGTATACTGTATACCGAAAGCTTCCAGCAACCGGACATTACGCTCCGCCCGTAGCAGGCAATCCTTTCCAGTCCACCAAGAGGAACGTATTTTCCTTCCCACTATTACAGATATGTCATCTATAGAAAGTACTGCAAGCTCCGCAATATTGTCAAGTTTATTTTGTAGAAATATCTTTTCCCTGCAGGTTAAAAACTGCATTTCTGCAAGAGCTAAAACCAACAGATCACTGGGCATAGGCAGCTTCTAACACAATGAGCTTATTGGCTTCTGCTTGGGCCTTTTTTTCCGAAGATGTGGTGGTTTCTATGATTTTGTCGTACATGGCAACAGCTTTATCGTATTCGTATGTTTGATAATACGCATTGGCCAACAAAAACATGCCATCTGTATGACGGGTTTCGACAGTCAGTAATTTTTCCAAATGAGGAATAGCAGCATCCGGCTGCTCTAATTCAAAAATATACAACACACCTAAACCGTAAAGAGCTCTGCCATAATTGGGATCCAGCTCCACAGCTCTCAAATATCCCGATTCAGATAATTTCAAATAATTGTATTTTTGAGCAGTAGACCCTGTTCCACCGTAATCCAAGGCTTGTTTTGACATATAACCGGCGCAAAGACCCACATAGTAATACAGATTGGGATTTTGAGGATAATACTCCGTTGCCTTCTGAAAAGCATCTAAAGCCAAACCATACATTTGAGCGTCAAGGTACCGGGAACCTAGCATTTTATACCAAATTCCTATTTGCTGATTTGCCAGCATTACGTCCAAAACTCTTGCTTCATATTTGTCTATGGCATCTTCCAATTCTTCGATCGTGGTAGGGCTAGATACCCCTTCTTCCAAAGCCTGTAAATTCTTTATCGTCTTGGTATTTGCGCCACAACCTAAAAAAAACATAGCACAAGCTACTGACAAAAGAATCAAAAACACTGACTTTTTTTTCATTGCTTACCTCCATGACCGGGGAAAAATTCTTTATGATACAGTTCCAACTCCTCGTTGTTAACATGGGTATATATTTGAGTTGTAGATAAATCCGAATGCCCCAAAAGTTCTTGCACAGATCGCAAATCAGCTCCCCCGGACAACAAATGGGTGGCAAAAGAATGACGCAGCGTATGAACTTTTGCCGTTACACCGGACAGAGATTCCAACTCTTGGAACCGTTTCCAAATCCCCTTCCTGGAAAGAGGTTCCCCTTTGTAATTAACAAACACCTCTCTTACCTGTCGGTTTCCTATAATTTTGGGTCTACTTTCAAAAATCCACTTAGAAAGCCAATAAAATGCAGTATCTCCGAAAGGAACGATTCTCTCTTTGCTGCCTTTCCCCAGTACCAACAAGAGTCTTTCTTCCAAGTGTACATTTTCACGATAAAGAGTTGCCACCTCGCTGATACGCAAACCACAGGAATATATAAGCTCAAAAAGAGCCCTATCCCGAACCCCTAGATCATCCTTTGTTTGTATAGCATTCAGCAAAGCATCTACCTGCTCAGGTGACAATACCTTAGGTAGGTTCCTTTTCATTTTCGGACGTTCTATTAATAATAGCAAGTTTTCTTGCCAAATTTTTCTTTCTACAAGATATTCACCAAAAGCCCGTAAAGCGGAAATATCCTTAGCTATGGTATGTTCATCGATTTGCTGAGTCTTTCGCCATGTCAAATAATGCATAATATCCTGCACAGACATGGATTCTAAAATACTTACGATATTTTTCTGCTCATTCAGGCTTTGAAACCTACACAAAAAAATTTCCGTTGCCAATTTATAGGTTTCAGCCGTTAACTTTGATTTCCTGTCAACTGCCAGTAACTGCGAATAAAATCTATTTAAAAGCTCATCAGCAGATACCGGCATGACACTCATTAAAAATCAGTCCCCTAGGTGAATTTTATTCCGCAAGTAGGGAGGAGTTTTAATATCTGTCTGAGAAAGAGGATTATTGTTTCCCAGCAAAGAAGGACCTCCGGTTCCTCCGTTACCATGAGTAGAATTTCCGAGTATTCCGCTTCCCTGTGAAATACCGGACTGCTTTTGACTGGTGTTTGGAGCACCATTTCCGGCAGATGCCTCTGAATCATTTTGCATTACACTTTTAAAGTCCACTGATGGTCTAGTGTCAAAAAGATCCAACTCCTTATGAGGAGCCGAAGCTTGCCCCTTGGAAGAATTTTTAAGATTAGGTTTTTGGAGAGTCATAAACTCTCCTACAGATATAGTATTATTTGGCACGGTTGTCTGAACGGAGGAAGTCACATCTTCTTTTACTTCCTCTTTTTCCGCATTAAAGCCTGTGGCAATAACGGTAACAGAAATTTCTTCATCCATGTCTTGATCGAATACATGACCGTAGATAAGATTGACGCTGGGATCTGCCGCGGTCCTCACCATATCCGCTACAGTGGCAACTTCAGAAATAGAAATATTTTCGCCACTGGTAATGTTGACCAATATATTTTTTGCCCCGGCAATACAAATATCTTCCAACAAAGGATTATTGATTGCAGCAGAAGAGGCCAAAGTACTTCTGTCTTCACCGGTAGCTATGCCAATTCCCATTATGGCATCGCCTTGGCCTTCCATAATAGTTCTAACATCATTAAAGTCCAAATTGATCAAACCGCTTTTTGTAATAACCTCTGAAATCCCCTGCACTCCCTGACGCAAAACATCGTTAGCTTCCATGAAGGCCTTTGTTATAGGTGTCTTCTTATCCAAATACTTCATCAGGTTTTGGTTAGGAATAACAATGAGAGAGTCTACTTCTTCCCGCAATTTTCTTATACCTTCTTCGGCATTATTCATGCGGACACGGCCTTCAAAATCAAAGGGTTTTGTTACAACACCTACAGTCAAGGCACCCAGCTGACGAGCAATCCGTGCCACTACAGGAGCAGCTCCGGTTCCGGTACCACCACCCATTCCGGCAGTAACAAAAACCATATTGGCACCTTTTATAACGTTCGTAAGTTTTTCTTCATCTTCGTTGGCAGCAGCCTCCCCGACTTCCGGTTTACCGCCAGCACCCAACCCGCCGGTTAATTTGGCACCAATACCAATCTTTGATGTTGCTTTGGAAGATGTCAAAGCCTGAAGATCCGTATTTACAACAATAAAATCTACATTATCCAATCCGGCTTCTATCATTCTATTGACGGCATTGGAGCCACCACCCCCACAGCCAATAACCTTTATGACCGTGGGCTTCATTATAGCATCACCCTTTTCTAAGCTTATACCTTCAAGCATATATTCCTCCCAACCCAATAAATGCTTTAATATCCGTCACCGTTAAAATAATTCATTGAAAAAAGCCCGCATTTTTTCCACAATGCCTGACGACTGTTCGCTTTTTACTCTTTTCGTTTCCCCACTATTATATTTATTGTGACGTTTTGTATCAATACGGTTTTTCAATCTTGTATTGCTTAAAACAAGCCCAATTGCCGTGGCATACTCCGGTAATCGATACTCTGTAGGAATATCACCCCGATTTCCGGGAACTCCGACCCTTACTGCCGTGGTTCTGAAAACTTTTTGAGCAAGTTCCGTAATTCCTAAAAGTTGTGCTCCGCCACCAGTCAAAACAACATTACCGGACAACTGCGTCAAATGAGTTTTTCTGACAATTTCAACTTTGATCATGTTGAACATCTCTTCGATTCTTGCCTGAATAATCTGACACAACTCTCTTCTGGAAAGAACTTCCGGCCCCCGTCCACCGATTCCGGGAATAATAACCTCCTCTGTATCGTCAAGAATCAAATCTTCCCAACAACAGCCGTATTTTAACTTAGTACTTTCCGCTGTTTCGTAAGATATTCCTTTAACACAGACTATGTCGTTTGTTACATAAGTACTTCCCACGGGAATAGACACAGTACAAATAGGAGCACCACCTAAAAAAACAATGGCGTCGGTATTTTCCCCTCCCAGATCAATTAAAATTGATCCTAACTCCAGTTCATCATCTGTCATGACAGCATAGGTAGCTGCTAAAGTTTTCAACATTATCTCGTCAACAGTATATCCGGCTCGACGAATACATTTCTGTATATTATTGATCGATGTACTTGAAGCCGTTACCAAATGCGTCTCTGCTTCTAATCGTACCCCCAACATGTCTTTGGGATTTTTGATTCCGCCTTGGCCATCAACAATATAATATCTGGGAATAACATGAAGAATTTGCCTGTCGGGAGGTATAGAAAATCCCTTAGCAACATCTATGACCCGTTCCATATCAGTTTCCGTTATTTCCCGGTTAGTATTACCTTTCCCGGCAACAACAACTACGCCTCTGGAATCCCAACTTTCTATTTGTCCGCCGCCAATACCAGTAACACATGAACGGACTTCATATCCTGTTTCTGTTTCATCCTCTTCAATTATCTCTTTGATGGATTGCATGACGGACTCAATATTCACAATTGTTCCGTTTATAAGACCTGGAGACGGGATTTTTCGTGCACTGATAATTTGAATTCTGTCGTTATCTGTAAGCTCACCGATAACTGTTCTGATAAAACAGGTTCCAATATCGAGTCCTACAACAATATCGCTCAAAATAGCCTCCACAACACTGTAATTGCTTGATTACCTATAACGATAAGAGACTGATCCGTATCGAAGATCAATTTCGGTAATATCTGCAGCTAAAGAATTTACTACGTCTAAAGCAACTACCATGTATTGTAATGAATCTTCACTTAAATTTCTATCCATCAGAATACGAATATTTGATTTTATAGGATATAAAGTTAAATCAAAACCACCGTGTTTTGGTTCATTAATATGGATCTCGGAAATCACTGACAGATACTTTTGAGGCAACTGTTGCAGTTCAGCCAATTTAAATACCAAAGACTGATATTCAGAAGACAATTTCATTCCATCAGAAAAATGAGTAATAGGAAGCCCAGAAAGTATGGGTAAATGACTTACATCCATTCCTTCCTTTGCAGAAAAAAGAACTCCTGTTTCGTCAATACACACGGGAACAGTTTTTCCGTTCATATTTAGCAAGGTTGTAGCTATCGGGATCCGTTCCTGAACAGAAATATGCACAGTAGACGGGAAATGCTTTTCAACCACAACGGATTTGATCCATGGACAATTGGTGTACCGCAAGGCAACAGCCGAAGAATCAAAGGTCATCCAAGTTTTTCCTTTTTCCGATCCCAACAAATCATACATCTCTTCTGTTGTATAAGTCTGTAAACCGGAAAACGTAACGGTAACTTGTCGCTGATTCGGAATAATCAATGTATACAACACTAGCTCAGCGAATAAAACAAGACAGAGAATAATGACAATAATTTTTATCAAGAGAAGTTTTTTATCTCTTTTTTTCGTCTTTTCTTCTGTTTCCATATCTAAACTCCCCATATCAGAGGAATATACAAAACTATTACCCATACTATGCCCCTCTTATGTTATTTTTGATCAATACATTTCATCAGTATCTGGCGGTTGCCTATATACCACGTTCAACATAAGTCCACAAATAAGAAAACTTGCTAGCAAAGAAGAACCTCCAGATGAAAAAAATGGCAATGTAATACCTGTTACCGGTAAAGCCCCGCACACAACACCTACATTTATTACAGACTGGAGAACAATTGTCGTTGTTAAACCGAACAGCAACAAAGCTCTAAAATTATCTTCACATTCAAACATAAATCGGTATGCCCGCCAAGCAAAAAACAACAACAAACCAAAGTAAGCCAAGACTCCTATAAATCCCATAGCTTCTACCCATCCGGTAAAAACGTAATCTGTCTGTATTGCCGGAACCCTTGTAATTTGAGTTAGTTCAGAGCCAAATCCTTTTCCCCAAAAACCACCGGAACTTATGGCTGTTCTGGCTGCATTTGTTTGATAGTTACTACCCAAAACATCATAACTGGGATTAAAAAAAGCTATAAGTCTGTTTAACCTGAAAGGTGATGTGGAAACGTACAGTAAGAACCCCATACCGGTTGCTCCGCACAAGAACAGTATCAGCAAAATACTAGTACCTGCCACAGTCATCATAGTAAGCCCGACTATAAATATAATTACACCAGTAGAAAAGTCATCTTGTAACAGAACAACACCTACAAAAATTACAAGTCCCAATATAGCAAATAAAACAGAGCTCCGTTTCTCCTCAGAATTTTGCGGATGCTTTGCAAACCAATTTGCCAAAAAAATAACAACAGTTATTTTAGCCAGTTCTGAAGGCTGAAAAGTCTCACCTACAAGTGGTATACGTATCCACCGACTAGCCCCATTTCTGGGAGAGGAAATACCGGGAATAAAAGTGAGGATACAAAGAATCAATGTACCAAAGAAAATATATGGTAACATCTTTCTGATTTTCTCGAGGGGAATAATGACTAAAACTAAAACAAAACAAAGTCCAACCAGTTCTATTATTCCCTGACGTTTTACAAAATACAAAGAATCAGAAAAAAAACGTGATCCATAATCACAAGTACTTATGTACAGTGTTAAAAATCCCAATCCCCATAACAGTAGCATAGCTACAACTAAGCTGACATCTTTTCTTCCAAACTGTTCGCCAAGAGGTGTTTCTGCAAAAATCTTTATTCTGCCCATATTTTTCCTCCTTGCATCGCAGTTGTTAAACGCTCCAATGCCATGCTTCTGGAAGCTTTCAGAAGTACTACATCACCCTTTTTGAGAATTTTTCTCAGCAACTGTGTCGCTTTATCTATTTGATCTTGACTGCCATCGGCAAAACAAAAAACTTTAGGACCTTTTTTTTCAAAAATATCTACACCATTTTCTGAAGCACCACACGTAGCAATATGTAACCCATTACATGCTTCCCACATACAGTTACCCACCAGCAAAACATACTCCACAGAGCTATGTGTCACTTGACCGACAATTTTTTTGTGGGCTTCTAAACTTTCACTGCCTAGCTCCAGCATATCACCTAAAATTGCTATTTTCCTGCCGGAAACATCTTCCAACTCTTGAAAAAACGTAACCGCTTGATCCATAGAATCAGGATTAGCATTATAACAATCTTGAATGATGGTAACCGCCCCCTCTATAACTTGACTTCTTCCAAAAAGAGGTGTGACCTTACTCAGTCCTGTTTTGATTTCGGAAGCTGTAAGTCCAAAACTCTTTGCCACAGCGATTCCTGCTAAACAGTCATAAAAATTACCTTTTCCCGGTAGTGGCAGTACCATGGGGATACCCTCGTAAGAAAAAGCTGTTCCCTTTAATCCCAAAGAACGAACATGTTGTACCATGCTCTCTCCGTAGAATATAACAGTTCCCTTTAGCTCCTGGGCAAGGAAATTCCTATATGCATCTTGTTCAGGAATAAAAGCCACATTTTTTTCACAGAAATTTGAAAAAATTTCTTTTTTTTCCTCAGCAATTGTATCTTTGCTGCCGAGAATCCCGATATGGGCAGTTCCGATGTTTGTAATCACACCAACATCAGGTAAAAGAACCGAGGCAAGTTCGGATATTTCTCCCCTTCGATTCATTCCCATTTCAAAAATTCCTACTTCATGATACTCACGTATAGCAAAGACAGATAATGGTAAACCTGTTTCAGAATTTAAATTTCCTTGGTTCATTATAACACTGTATTTTTCAGAGAGTAAATGAGCCAAAATTTCTTTAGTTGTAGTTTTTCCGCTGGAACCTGTTATCCCAATTTTTATCAGTTTGGGAAACTTTTTCACGTACATACAGGCTATGTGTTGCAAAGCATACAGAGTGTTTTCTACAGCAACAAAAAAAACAGTGGGATATCTTTTCACAAACAAGCTTACATAATCTGTTTCTTTAGCCTTATCCTTTACTACAAAAACGACTGTAGCACCTTTTTCTAGTGCCTGAGGAATATAAGTATGTCCGTCCTGCTTTTCTCCTAATAACGGGACAAACAAACCACCGGCAGAAACCTGTCTACTATCAGTTACCACAGAAGTAAAACAAAAAGTCTCCGGTACTTCTTTATTTAACAATACGCCCTTTGCAGCTAAAAGAACTTCATCAAGAGAAAGTAATGATTCTTCCTGTTTAAAACACTGTTTTGTACTCACCCTAAACCCCTCAAGTAGACAAAACTATTTACCCATCTCTACGCGAATTATATCTTCTGTTTCAGCTAATTTTAAGCCCAACTCACCGGCCAATGATTCGATCCTATCAGCTCCTGCCAATACACTGATTCCTGTTATTAAAGTCTTGTTATCTTCGACCATAGCAGACTGAGTCTGTTCCATCTTAGCAATTTCTTTTTCCAGCAATGCACAACGTCTTGCCTGTATACTGTTAATAACCAAAAAAAGAGGAATAGAAACAGCTATCAAACAGACAGCAACATTTTTAAAAAATAACTTTTTCGAACTCATATTCTTCTTTCCACCTCAAAAACTGCCCTATACATTGCATGTGGAATGCACTTTCAAATCCCACTCACTACTCTTTACGGCCACAAACTCTGCATTTTCCGGACTGACATCTCTCAATTTCCGGATTACCCGCAACTTTGCACTCCGAGAAGGAGAGTTTTTCTCTACCTCTTCTTTGGAAGGCAAAATAGGTTTTCGAGTCAAAATTTCTCCATGGGGCTGTCCTCCACACTTACACATCGGCATTTCCGGCGGACATACACACTGTTTCCCCAAGTTACGAAAATAGGTTTTTACAATTCGATCCTCCAAAGAATGAAAAGTAATAACACCCATTTTTCCACCACATTTTAATACTTTAAAAGCATCAGGTAAAACCTGCGGTAACCGAAGTAACTCCCCGTTTACTGCGATCCTCAAAGCCTGAAAGGTTTTGGTAGCAGGATGTACAGCCCCATGCCTATATCCTGCAGGAACCGCCCTGTACACGATATCTGCTAATGCCGTAGCAGAATCTATTCGAGCATGATGTCTGGCATCAACAATAGCCCGAGCGATACGTCTACTGTATCGCTCTTCTCCGTATACATACAAGACATCAGCCAAAGCCTCTGCATCCAAAGTATTGACCAAATCAGCGGCAGACATACCGGCTTGATTATTCAGTCTCATATCAAGAACTTCGTCTTTTCTGAAAGAAAATCCCCTACCAGATTCCTCATAGTGAAAAATAGAAATTCCCAAATCAAACAAAATAATATCAGGTTTTTCTCTGTTTTCTGGATAGTTAGAATAGAAATCATTAAACCAACCAAGATGAAAATCCATTCTATTACCAAAAACAGACAAGCGTTGACGTGCCTTAGCCTGAATGGCAGCATCAGCATCAAGTCCTAAAATTCGTAATTGAGGGAAGGACTCCAAGAACGCATAAGAATGGCCACCTTCTCCCAACGTTGAATCAATCATAAAGGGATGTTCTTCAAAAGGCTCTCCCACGGGAGACAGATATTGGAGACACTCTTGTAACAAAACAGGCGTATGAAGAATTTCCAAATCAAAGCCTCTCTACAAACAAATGGTACTTAAACCCTCCGTAGCTTCTTTGAAAGAAGGTTCATTTTCCTCCAAATAAGCTTTGTAGGTTTCGGCATCCCACAACTCAATATATTTG
>JAHLFV010000017.1 GCA_018883625.1 Candidatus Treponema excrementipullorum | reverse complement strand
GCTCTGTACACCATACTGTTTGAATCCGTTAAAGGTGTAGAAGTGGACAAGGCTTGTTTTTTCAGCATCAATAATTGCTGTTCCACAGAAGTCTTTGGATTCGGAAATGTGCCCCGTCACAAAGAGGCAGATGATCAGCCTTATTTTGATGCAGCTTTGACAGCGTGTGGCGAATATGCAAAAAAATTTGCCGACGTTTTGGAAAATCTCCACGAACCTGTTGAGCTAGATATGTCTTACGGAAAGTGTATGGATTGCGGATGGAAATCTATTTGCAGAACGACCTATGTTGTTGCCGGAGAAAGAGTATGAACAGTATGAGCGTAGAAAAGTGGTTACTGGAAGGGGACGGAACACAAAACAATCCCCCGTTAAATGAAGAACAACGGGCTGCCGTTACCTGCGAAGTAAATGCCGTAACTGCTGCCGGTGCCGGTTCCGGAAAAACCTTTGTTCTGGCTCGCCGATATGCCTATTTGGTATGTGTAAAGCATTATGCCGTAAGCGAAATCCTTACCTTAACTTTTACCCGGAAAGCAACAGCAGAAATGTACCAGCGAATTTACAAAACTTTGCTGACAGTGGCACAACTTTTTGGCGACCCGTACGCCAAAAAAGCTGTAGAGGAATTTCACACCAGCAGAATTCAAACATTGGATTCTTACTGTTCAAATATCGCTAAACTGGCGGTAAACAGCTACGGCGTTACTCCGGATTTTACTTTAGATGACGGCGGTGCTTACGATTTGGCATCATCTATGGCTTTACCCTTTATTTTAGAGAACAGAAACAGCGTAGCTCTGCAACTTATGGCAAAAAAAAGAAATCTGGAAAGTCTAGCTACAGAGCTTTTTTGCAATATAATTACAAAATATTCTACACTGGTATCGCCCATAGCATTTTCACAAGATGTGGAAAGACAATACAAAAAATGTATTGAGGAATACGAAAAAAATCTTACGGATTTTTATAACGGTGCCTCTGATTTACAGGAACTTTACGAAGAAAACAAAAACAGCGGAAAAGCTTTTTTTAATGCTTTGGGACCGGCTTTGGAAACTTTCAAAAAGGCAGACTCTTCAAATCCCATAGATTTTTGCGTTAAAAGTTGCAGTCTTGCCACAGTCAGTTTAAGAGGACAAAGACCTTCTATGCCTTGGCACAGTATTGTGACAGAACTGCGGGAGTTGTTTGCTTCTCTAGTAGCCTTGGCAAATTTTATAGAAAGAAAACCTCTGTTGGAAGAGCTGGCCCTTCTGTTAGAAAAATTTCAAAGTGATTATGTAAAACAAAAGCGGGTTACAGGAATTTTGACGTTTAGGGATGTTGCCTGTTTGGCTCAAGACATTTTAAAAAACAATATACAGATTCGGCAAAGCGAGAAGGAATCTTATAAAGCCGTCATGATTGACGAATTTCAGGATGATAACAAACTGCAAAAGGACATTCTTTACGCAATTTGCGAAAGAAAAGATATATGTTTGCCGGGAGATGTACCTGCCGATCACTTGGAACAAGGTAAATTGTTTTTTGTAGGAGATGAAAAACAGTCGATTTACCGTTTCCGGGGCGCCGATGTTTCCGTTTTCAGAAAACTTTCTCAAGAGCTGGGAACTGGCACTTCTGCATCTTTGTGGTTGTCTCATAACTACAGATCTCACCCGGATTTAATTGCAGCCTTTAATTGTATTTTCGGAGGCTACAATTATAATCAGGAACCGGTGTACAAAGAGGATGAGCCGTCTTCTCTCCAGGGGGAAACATCGGCGCCTTCTGAGGCATATAACCAGGGGGAATCTATTTTTCCCTTGGAAGGTAGTCCCACGGAAGAATATCAGGCAACATACACCAAGGTGTATGCCGGTAAAAGAGAACCAAGAGAGCCCGGAACCCAGAGGGAAAAACGGGTCCATGTGTGCCTGTATTCAAAAGATTTTCGATCAGACGAAGAGGATGCTTTGTCCCATGACGAAAACGAAGCATTTTTTGTAGCAAAAAAAATCAAAAAGTTGACGGAAAGCGGCAAAGCAAAACCGGAAGAAATAGCAATTTTGTTCAGAACTCTGACAAAACAGTCATTGTACGAACGTTACCTCAAGCAAATGGGCATTCCTTATGTAACGGAATCTGTTGTAGGCTTTTTTTCTGATGCGCCCGTTAACGATATATTACATTTTCTGACTCTTTTAGTGTATCCTAAAAATCAGACGGCATACTGTTCTGTGCTTCGGTCTCCGTTTGTAGCTTTATCCTCGGAATCTTTGGAAAGATTGCTTGCCCATGGTAGCGAGGAAATCTTTGATCCTGCTGACAGTGAACTTTTGGACGGTGACCAACGGGAATTGTACGAAAAAGGGTGTACCATGTATTGGGAAATTGCCGAGCATGCAGGAACCATGGCTTTGACGGAACTTTTAACAAAGTTATGGTATGAACTGGGGTACCGCTATGAAACCATGTGGCACAGTAAGTTTTTTCAGTACGGAGAATTGTACGACCAACTGTTTGCTTTGGCTGCAGAAGCACAACAAGAAGGTGCCGGCTTAACGAATTTTGTGGAATCATTACGAAGTCAAGCTGAAGAAAGTCAGCGATTGGATGATATGGATATTCCCCTGGAAGGTGGAAAAGGGGTACGCATAATGACTATTCACAAAAGTAAGGGATTAGAGTTTCCCCTGGTCTTTTTAAGTTATTGCAGCGGAGAAGGTTTTAAAAACCAAAATCCCGATATAGCATATTACAGTGAAAAAGACGGAATGACTTTTAATATTCCTTCCCATCCCTTGTTGAATAGCGGTTCTTCCAAAACAAATTTCTTTTATGACCAAGCCGCCCAAGAGGCAGAGAAACAACAAGAAGCAGAATTACGCAGACTTTTGTACGTAGCGATGACTCGGGCGGAAAAAGAGCTGTATGTTACCGGTATTTTGCAAAAACCTTCGGGAAACAGTACAACGGAAAAATCTTTTATAAAACTTTTGTACGGGCTCCTCAATAAATACATTCCGAATTTGGACCAGATATCTCAGGAGGAGGTGGTTCTCCAGGTTACGGAAGATTCTCCCTTTGATGTGGAAGTGATTCCGGCAGAAACACGGCGTTCCGTATACTCCGAGTATCAGCGCCATGGCAGAAAAAACGAAGAAGAGAACAGAAAAAAAATTATTCAACAGCTGGAGCCTTTTTATCAAAAGACACCTGTTACCATGGTACAAGAAGAAAGTCACTACAGAAATCCCAGCAGTCTTTTTTCTGAATGGCAACGGACTACAGGTATCCTTTTTCACTCGGAGCACTATAACAAAGAATCAGCTTTGCCCGTAGATTTTCCAAAAGGGCATGAAGCTATGCAGGATGAGATAGATGAAATTGTCCTGAGTACTTTGCAAAAAGACGATACTCTGTTGTTCGGCTACGGAGAGCTTGGAACCTGTGTTCACTTGTACTTAGAGGCAATGCTGAAAGGTGAACAGCCTGTAATTCCATCCCGGTTCTTACAATTGCTGTCGGCAAAAAATCAAGAGAAGCTGAAAAAAGTCTGTAGCAAACTGGCTCAGCGTTTTTTTGAGTCTTCTACAGGAAAAGACGTACAAAAAGCTTCTTGGTATAAATCAGAGTTTCCTTTTAAGTACAAAATCGACAAATACGTTTTGAAGGGAACGATGGACTTGATTTATAAAACGGGAGAAAACACGTACCATATTGTAGACTTTAAAACAGACAAAAAAGAGGAACCGTTTTTATACTTTCCTCAGCAGAGTGCCTACCGAGCAGCAGCAGCGATACTGTTGCATGTTCCTGAATCGGCAATACGATGTTTTTTGTATTATTTGAGAAGCGGGCACTTCATAGATATCACCCAAGAATGCGATGCAGTGGATTTGAAAGCAGTGCTTTTGAAAGCTACGCTTTCAAAAGCTGCGCTTTCTAATTAACACACTGAAAGAAAGGCTGTCCGGGGTGTTGGAAACTTCCGGGTAGCTTTTTATTTTTACTTTTGATAATTTTTCCTTGAAAATAAAATAAAGTGTGGTACACTGTAGCGTGGTGAGTCACTGAGCACCGATTTACTATAAGAAATTAAGGATTAACACATGAGTAGTATGCTTTCTTTGCTGTTTATGTACTTATTTTTCAAGGTGTGGCAGAATCAGTGTAGTACATACCACAGATTATACTTCTTCGTCAAAATCAAATATTTTCAGTAAAAGTGCATGGTTTGGACAAATTTTGATTTATAGATTTTCTTTGCGTATTGTGGAATAATGTCTTTAGACACGTTGACGGTATTGCATAAGGTTTTTTATGAAAAGAACAGGACGGGCAGATTTACCGCTGCATACAGGTACCGTTCCCCGATGGTTGGCAGACAGAATGCGGGATTTGGGAACGCTGATAGTAGAATCTCTTCTCATTGAATACGGAAAAAAAGAAGTACTTCGCAGATTGTCTGATCCTTTGTGGTTTCAGTCTTTGGGGGCTGTCTTAGGTATGGACTGGCATTCTTCCGGCATTACCACCAGTGTTATGTATGCCTTAAAACGAGGAATCAATCCCAGAGCAAAAGAGTTTGGGTTGTGCGTGTGCGGCGGGCGGGGTACCTATTCCCGAAAAACTCCCGATGAGTTACGGTACTTGGGAGACCATACGGGATTGGATGCAGACAGTTTGATACGAGCCAGTCGTTTATGTGCAAAAACAGATAATACAGCTGTACAAGACTGCTTTCAGTTGTACCAGCACAATTTTGTTCTTTCCGACGAAGGGGACTGGACAGTTATTCAACAAGGCATGAACGTTGCTGCCAAGACAGCCCGTCGTTATCACTGGTGTTCTCAAAGGTTGCAGTCTTTTACCGAGGAACCCCATACCGGAGTTACCGGTGAAAATCAGGGAGTGATATTGAATTTAACGGACAAAGAAGCCCGTTCCACAAAAGAGAAAATGTTGGAAATTGTACAAATATCTCCCGATGCAATGAAAAAAGAGTTGAATTTGATTTTTGCTTCCCACAAAGAACCGGAATTGCGGTTTGATACCGAAACGGAGGTTGCCGGTTATCAAAGAACTGTGTCTTTACCTTGCCGTCATGAAGTAAAAGCGGAGGATGTGGATTTAAAACGGTTAGGGGCTGTCCTTGCCACCGCCTACGAATCAGATGTAAAAGATTTTGAGTCTCTGTTACTGACCCCAGGCTTAGGCCCCAGAACAGTACAGTCCTTGTGTTTGGTAAGCGAAGTTGTTCACGGAACACCTTCCAGATTTAAGGATCCGGCACGGTTCAGTTTTGCCCACGGGGGAAAAGACGGGCATCCCTTTCCGGTACCTTTACATGTATACGATGAAAGTATTCGTATTTTAAAGGATGCTGTAGAAAAATCTCGGTTAGGAAATACCGATAAGGTGCAATGTTTACGTCGTTTACATAACACAGCTCTATTTATAGAAGAAAATTGCGATCCTTTGGCAGATTTTGACGCAACTATGGCACGGGAACGGAAAAACTCCCCACAGTGGGGAGGCAGAACCGTAGGAAAGATGTTATAACACGCGAAAAACTCGGCAAATTGTTAATGTTCGTTAAAAACCGTGAACCTTTGAATGTTCTTCTGGAGTTAACAAAATAAGATTTTCTGGTCTACAATCGTAACCGTTATTATCGATGTGGTGAATGTTGTAAGTATCAGTATGATGCAATTTACCTAAAAATGCAGCAGCTATAAACTTATATATTTCTACACTGTGATTTTTTGCTTCTGGACAGTTTGGATTATCTGTGCTTATTACTAGATAACCGTCCTTATATGCTTCTTGTTTTAAATATTTTTCACCTATTCGAAGTCTCCCCAAGGAACTTACTTCATATTGTAACGCTGCAATATTATATTTTGTAAAAAACCAATCAGGGACAGTTTCCCATTCTTCTACAAAGGATTCATCAAGACCGTAAATTTCCTTTAAATCTTCAGCAGGGATTTTTACTTCTGTGCAGTTATAAATCTTTTTATATTTTTCCTTTATAATTTCACGATATTCTTGTGGATCATCCAGTTTAAAATTATTTGCAGAATTTCTTAATTCATAAAGCGTATACTTTCTTCCGTTATAGCCTGTTACTACTGCGTCTAAACCTTTATCCAATTCGGGTGATTTAGCTTTTTCCATACTTTTATCCTCCATGTTTAACTTTTTATCAAAGCCTATTTACAGTACCAGAAATACAAGAGTTACTTGTACAGACGACATTAATTAGATTTGAACTATATATAATATACATGGTTATTTTGTAGCTGTCAAATTTAAAAACTCCCCACAGTGGGGAGGCAGAACCGTAGGAAAGATGTTATAACACGCGAAAAACTCGGCAAAGTTTACCCAAAAACTTGCCGAGTTTTTTGAAAGTACAGTAAAAAATTGTTTACTATAACCGTATCTGATAACCCAAAGACAGTGCCAAAGCCCGTCTGGTAAAAAGATCCATGGGGTTTTCGCTGTCTTTTTCTCCTGCTTTTACCGGGGTAAAGTCATTGATGTAGCGGATATCTGTTACCAAGGAGCCGGGGCCAAGGCGAAGTGCCACGGCAGCGCCACCGGTAATACCGAAAATAGCCTTGTTGGCTATATTCCACTCGTTTGTTCCAGATCTATCAGTAATGATACTACTTGAAGTTGTTATTTTCATTTTGTTAATTGGGAAAGAAATATTCGGTCCCAGTAGTAAAGTAAGGGTTACGGGACCCAGTCCTATATCATAGGTAACAAGAATAGGCAGTTCAAGGGATGTATAAGTGGCTGATATGGATGCACTGTATGTTTTTTCGCTAATTGTTTTTGCCGCTTCTACTTTGTAACCATTGTTTGCCAACACATCCAAACCGGTCTGAATACCTAAAGATGACAGAAAAGGCATATTGTAGCGGACAAAAAGACCACCGCCTCCTCCAACTACGAGTTGAGAATCGAAAGATGCTCCAACGAGTTCTACTACAGTTGAGATATCATTTTTTAAATTTTGAAAATCTTCTGCTTCCTTTGTTCCTGCGTTCAAGGTAAAAATACCCTTGGCACCTATAGTGATCTGTGCAGAAGCTAGAGAAACAAACAATAAAGCTGTTGTTAAAACCAATACTATTTTTTTCATATAAGACCTCCTGACATAATCAGTGTATAATCACCCTATACCCTGGGAAGTCTGCCGTCAAGTTTTAAAACCGCAAATATGCAAGAAAAAAGGGGAATCTTCAAAGAAAAAATAAAAGCCACAGAGGTTTTGAGGGACTTTGAATAAGTATTATTTTATCTATTTTGAAGATTTACTATCAATTTGACATTTCTTGTTGAACTGACCCCATAAATTAGGACACCCACGGAGGTGTAAAAATATGGGGAATAATCAAAAGTACAGCATTGACTTCAAGTTGCTTGTTGTAGGAAAATACAAACAAGGTACTTGTGGCTACAAAAAACTA
>JAHLFV010000199.1 GCA_018883625.1 Candidatus Treponema excrementipullorum | reverse complement strand
CTTACCTTGGTACTGTTTGCGGTTCCCTTATTCATAGACCGAAAGTTAGGCATAGATATTCCTCCCGGTTTAGAGGCTGTTGTCTTGTGCTTTATTTTTGCGGCAGAAATTTTGGGAGAAGTAGATTCTTTTTATACAAGAATCAAACATTGGGATACCATGTTACATACCGTTAACGGCTTTTTGATGGCAGCGGTAGGATTTGCTCTTGTAGATATT
The DNA here is from genome assembly GCA_018883625.1 of Candidatus Treponema excrementipullorum. Classification (GTDB taxonomy): domain Bacteria; phylum Spirochaetota; class Spirochaetia; order Treponematales; family Treponemataceae; genus Treponema_F; species Treponema_F excrementipullorum. Next base: position 5,263 of record JAHLFV010000199.1, on the reverse strand, counting down.
TTTAACCGCAGTGAAAAATTTGCCTTTAAATTATCTCCCTTTTTCTTAGCAGTTGTTGCTTTTTGTTTTTCCATGACTATCGGAGTTTTGTGGGAGTTTTTTGAATTTTCCATGGATATGATTTTTGCCACGGATATGCAAAAGGATTACATAATACATCAAATCAATTCTGTAAAATTCAATCCTACGGGATTAAATGCGGTGATCCGTATTCCCATTAAGTCTCTAATAGTGAACGGAGAGGACTGGATTGCAAAGTACGGTGGTTACATTGATGTAGGACTTATCGATACCATGAAAGACTTAATTGTTAATTTTATAGGAGCTGTGGTCTTTTCTTTCATTGGATTTTTCTACGTAAAAACCCGCGGTAAAGGAAAAATTGCCAAACAGTTTATCCCCACTGTAAAAGAAAAAACAGAAGAATGACTATACAACGGGGCTTTCTTGGGCGTAAAGAACATAATTACAACGCAAAAGCCCCAAAAATTCTAGGGTCAACCAACTAGTTTATCGTTTTTTAAAAAGCTTGGAAAAAAAATCTTTGATTTTACGCCACAACTTTTGGAAAAAACTGGGATTTCTCAGTTTTTCCAAACGCTTATAACCTTCCAACAGCTCAGCGTCAGTAAAATCTTTCCTCTGAGTGTTTTCTTCCAGTTCCATTTCCAGTTTTGTAACTTCATCATCAATGGGAACAACGATGGCGTTAATAGTCGTCCAACCTAGCTGCTTGGCAGCCTCCAATCGTCTATGTCCTGCGATAAGATTGTAATCGGCGGTTACCGTAATAGGGTTAAGAAGCCCATACCGTTTCAAACTGTCTTTAAGATTGTCCAAATCAGAAAGATCCTTTCTGACTCGATTTTTTATCTTAATTTGATCGATGTCTATAAGCATTCTTACCCCCTTATCTATTGATTCGCCGTTAATCCAATAAGAAATTACTATCTACCGGGATTTCCACTTGTGTATTGTTTTCTGTTGTTTCAACAGGGGCATACAAAAGTTTATCGTCAGTTAAAAAGTCTAAGTTAAACTCCAAAGGCGTATCCCCAATAAAACTGGATTCAAAACCGGCAGAGGTATATGTTCTTTCCTTCTTAAGCCGCTCAATACCAATTGCAGAACTTGTTTGGCGAATGGTATGGTACTGACAGCTTTCTGTAGGTTCCGTTCCGCTTATAAAGTATAACTTTAATGTGCTTTTACCGCAAGCCTCTGTAGGCAACAATCCTGATTTTGAACACACTGTCAAAGTTGTAACTCCAGACTCCGGCATGGGGAATTCTTTGTAAGGATAATCTTCGTTGGCTATTCTCATGTATTCACCCCAAGCCCAACCGGACAGGGTAGAACCGGTCAACTCTGTTCCCAAGGACTGTCCCGGTGTATCAAACCCAAACCATATAGCGGTGGTTATGTAGGGGGTAAAACCTACAGCCCAAGCATCCGACCAGTTGTCGGTTGTTCCCGTTTTACCGGCTGCAGGCATGGTATAAGAAGAACCGTCTTCTGCTGTGTATTTGAACCGCAGTCCATAGTTACTTCCTCGGGCTAAGGTACCGATAGTAACCGTTTTTTGCAGTATACTTGTCATTACATAGGCATTCTGAGGAGAAATAACCTGTCTAGCATCTCCCATTGCCTGTTGCTTAAGTCTCAACTCTTTTTCCGGGTTAAGAATTTCTTTACCGTTTCTGTCTTCGATGGACAAAACAGCAATGGGATCCACAGATTTACCCTGGTTACCGAAGGTTGCAAAGGCTTTTGCCATTTCGATAGGTCGTACGGAACAGACACCTAAGGCAAGAGGATAACTGTGATTAAATCCCCGTTTTTCCCAATCCGTTTGAGGTATACCCAAAAGGGCTGTGGCCCGCTCAATAGCCGCATCAAAGCCAATTCCATCCATAACCTTAACGGAAGGTACATTCATAGATGTTGCCAAAGCATACCATAAGAGTACGGAACCCTCCCACACATTCCTGAAGTTAAGAGGAATATAGGGCCTGCCATCTTCTGTGTAAAATACTGTAGGCGTATCGACCAAAACACTGGCAGGGGTAAAAAGTCCCGAATCAAGGGCAGCTGAATAGTAGAGAGGTTTAAAAGAGCTTCCCGGTTGAATCAGGGCTTGAGTGGCTCTGATAAGCTGATTGTTTGAGCTATATTCCCTACCGCCTACAATGGCTGTAATGTAACCTGTTTCATTTTCTACCGATATCAATGCTCCTTCAATAACGGTTTTGCTTTCATATTCTTTTTGCTGTGCATTGCCTTTATTTACAACAGAAAGTTTTAAATCTTCAAAACCACACATAAGAGACATAATATCAACAATGGGATTTATTTCTTTTACATACGTTGCCACCGCTTTTTCTTTGTAGTTTTCCTCGGTTTGTTTTAATTGAGGAAGATTAAAGACAAGAGAAATAAGCTCAGTCATGGGAATGTAGGTATCGGTGGCAGAACTTTTGCTCAAATTGCTTGAACGCTGGTAAGACTCGTTGGCTCTGTCGATATGTTTATTCATAACTTCTTGTGCAGCCAACTGATGTTTAAGATTAAGAGTTGTATTGACAGTAAACCCGCTGGTATAAATGTCATCGGTACCATACAGCATGGTATTTAATTCCCGGCGGACATATTCGCTAAACCACGGAGCTTTATCTTCTCGCATTAAATAAGCGGAAGAATTGATTCTAGTATAATCAAAGTTTGCCCAAAAGTCGTCAAAAGAAGCAGTGGCAGCTTCTTGCGTCAGGTATCCGGCAGAAACCATTTCTGCAAGAACCCCCTTTTGCTTTTCCATAGCAGAATTGGGATACTCAAAGGGATTGTTATACACCGGACTGGAAAGCTGTACTACAAGAATGGCGGCCTCTGCAGGAGTAATTTGAGTAGCATCGTGACCGAAATAATACTTAGAAGCAGCATTGACACCGTAAGTACCGCTTCCGAAATAAATCTTATTGAGATAAAACTCCAGAATTTCATCTTTGGAATAGCGACGCTCCATTTGAATGGCCCACCACAATTCCTTTATTTTTCGACTTAAGGATTTTTCCGTTCTGTCACAGTAGAGAGTACCGGCAATCTGTTGCGTCAGGGTACTTCCTCCTCCCAGGTTTACATTGGTAATAACCCCCAAAAATGCTCTGAAAATAGTCATTAGCCGGAAACCGTTGTGCTCGTAGAATACTCGGTCTTCCCGGCTGATAAGAGCATCTATCATGTGCTGAGGCAAATTAGTCAAACTGATAATTTCTCTTTTTTCGTCACTGGCAAATTCAGTAATCAATTCACCGTTTATATCCAATAGTTTAGTGGGCAAAGCGGCCGTAAATTCCGTAAAATTTTCTGTATTGATTGTATTGACAGTAAGGGCCAACATGAGCCCCAAAATAGCACCGAAAAGTAATGAACAAAAAAGGGTTATGGATAAAAGAATAGTAGTTCTTGCTTTTATTTTTACCATTTTGACAGGATATGAAAGACAGGCTCTTTTGTCAAGACAGCCAAAATATGAAGGTAATAAATGGAACAATTTGACATAGTTAAAATACTTTTTGGGACGGTATAGACATAAAAGTGCACAAAAAATATTAACATTGTCTTTCAATAAGTCGATACCTTATGTAAGTAATCTTGGAAATGTTTGGAGGTTTGTATGAATGCAGCCAATATTCAGCTAGACATGAATATTCGGGAAAGCTCATCAAAAGCACCACAAAGAATAGAAGCAGCGGGGAAAGATTCTTCCTTTGAGAAAGCTTTGAAAAAAGCAAAAGACGAAACCGCTCCACAGGATGAAGTATCTTCAGATCAGAACGCTGCAAAGGCAGAACAGGCAGACCTTTCAAAATCAGAAAAAAAAGAAATTAAAGAAGATCGTCTTATAAAAGAATTGGCTGAGAAAAAAAATCCTGAAGAGAAGGGTAAGCTTAAAAACTCGGAAGAAGTGAATATAAAAGACCTACTTGTGAAAAATGCAGAAGAGTCCGTTCCGGAAGAAAATGCTGTTGACCTTAAGGAAGTTTTGGTAAAAGAAACTGCTGAAAAAAGCAAAAAGGGAAAAGAAGCCGTTGTGGCAGAGAATATAAAAGCCGATAACTCAGCAACAGTGCAGGAAGAACCTCTTTTGGCAGCAAAGACTTCTCTGAAAGATGTAGCAGAAACAGACCAGAAAGAAATTAATTCCAAGAAAAAAACGAAAAAAACAGGGGAAGAAGATGTGATTTCTGTGCTGGTTTCTGGACAAAAAGCATCTCTCTCAGAAAATACAGCTTTAGCTCAGGGTGCCGTTGCCGAAATGACCACAGATCTGAAATCAGGTTTGAAGACAGGAACAAACTTGGATGAAAAGATTTCTGTAGTGGATTTGCGAACCGCAACGGCGGAAACCGATTCTGCAGAAAAACTGGTGGGAAAAGTTACGGAGCAGTCTCTTGTTGAAGGTAACGTGGTAACTTCAACAGGAAATTCCGGAGAAGTAACCATGAATTTGGGGGCAAAAAGCTCCGTTCCGGCTAACATGGAAGGGACAAAAGGTAGTCAGTTTTATTCAATGCTGACAACGGAGATACAAAACAGTGCAGAAGAATTTGTCAAAAACGGTTCGATTATATTGCGGGACGGCAATGCCGGAACAATCAATCTGATTTTGCACCCGGAAGAGTTGGGAAACGTAAAAATCAGTTTGGAATTGCATGACAAAATGATATCTGCACAGATAAAAGTTGCCTCAGAAGAAGCATATCAGGCTTTTAAAGATTCAATTGCCTCTCTAAAACAGGCCTTTGCAGAAAGCGGATTCGATACAGGTTCCTTTGATTTGTCTTGGGCAGGTCAGGGACAGCAACAACAGCAGGGAAATCATTCATACAGACAGCAGGAAATTGCTTTTTCCGATACTCTTTATGGTGAAATGTTGCGGGAAGATGAAGGTGACGGAGAATCTGAGGTACATATTTTACAAAAAAATTATTCAGATTCCTCACAGATTGCCGTTAATATAATGGCTTGATAAGTTAAAAAAAATAGGAGCTGGAAGTTTTATGGAGATTAATACAACCTTAAGTGCAGCAGAACAGGCTAAAACAAAGATGACCGTTGATACTTTTAACAAAACATTGGCGGTGAATGGACGGACTGCGAGTCAGGAATTAGGTAAAGATGACTTTTTAAAGTTGTTGTTGACCCAGCTGTCAAACCAAGATCCTACCAGGCCTATGGAAAATACCGAATTTATTGCTCAGAT
>JAHLFV010000198.1 GCA_018883625.1 Candidatus Treponema excrementipullorum | reverse complement strand
TATTTACTCCGTCAGTAACGAAATTAAAGCCAATATCAACGGTGTAACAGCCAGTCGCTACCGGGATGGTGGTAACGAAATAGATATTTTGGTTCAGCTTACGGAAGATGACAGAGCTCAGATTTTAGATTTGGAGCAGATTTTTGTGACAAACTCCATGGGGCAGAGAATTCCTTTGTCAAGTTTTGCTTATTATGAACGGGGAGAGTCTCCCGTTTCTATAAACAGAGAAAATCAAATGCGGACAATTCACGTTACAGCCAGAAAAATTGACTGGCGTCAATCTTCCGGTGAGGTTCAACGGTTGGTAGAACAAATAATCCGGGAAAATGTTGTTTTAGGTGATGATGTCCGTTTGACATACGGAGGAAGTTACGAAAGTCTTCAGGAAGGTCTTAATCAGTTTGCGGTCATTATCATAATGGCAATTATTCTTGTTTTTGCTGTTATGGCAAGTCAGTTTGAATCTTTCTTGGACCCCTTTATCGTGTTGTTCACTATTCCTCTGTCGGTAATCGGTATTGTTGCGGTGTACTTTTTAACGGGTTCTCCTTTGAACATGATCACCGCTGTAGGTGCTTTGGTTTTGGTTGGTATTGTTGTAAATAACGGTATTGTTCTTGTTGACTATACCAATCTATTGCGAAAACGGGGTTATAGTTTGGAAGAAGCCTGTGTAGAAGCTGCCCGTAGCCGTCTGCGTCCTATTTTGATGACAACCTTGACCACTGTTTTGGGGCTTTTACCCATGGCTTTCTTTCCGGGTGAAGGTTCTGAAATGACGCAACCTATCGGACAGTCTGTTTTGGGTGGTCTTTCTTTCAGTACAGCTATGACATTATTCTTGATGCCTGTTATGTACTACATTTTTAACCGTATCAGAGAAAAACGGGCTGAAAAACGGTTGAGAAAGGTAGCACGGAAAGAAGGGAAGAGTGTAAAATGAGTGATACAAGGATAGAAGAAACTATGGGTGATTGTGTAGTGCGGTTGGAAATAACAATGAGTCAGGCGATAGAGGAAGACTTTGTTACCAAGTTTATGGCTAAGGATACCGGCAAAAAGTTTACAAAATTGCCTGTGGTAATGGGGCAAGGTAATACAGAACCCAAAATGGGTGATGCTGTATGGCCCCAAGTGAATTGTATGTATATTGTTTTTTGTACGGAAGATCAGTCTCAACATGTTGTGGATATAGTGCTGGAGTTACGATCTGTGTACCCCAATGAAGGAATCGCTTGTTTTAAAAGCAGTGCAGAATCCTATTAAGTAATAGGTATCGGAGAGGTTTGACATGCAGATTTTTCATGTGTTTTTGCTTTTTTTATGTTACAGTTTTATAGGTTGGGCTTGGGAAACAGCTTTATGTTCTACCCGAGAAAAACGTTTTATTAACAGAGGATTTCTGTACGGACCGTTATGTCCCGTGTACGGGTTTGGCGGTTTGTTGATAATGTATCTGCTCAAACCTTGGGCTCATACATGGATACCTTTGTTTTTGGCTTCTATGGTTATCACGTCCATTTTGGAATATCTGACCAGTTGGGGAATGGAAAAATTGTTTCATGCCCGATGGTGGGATTATTCCTCTCACAAATTTAATCTGAACGGACGTATTTATTTGGGCGGTGCTTTTTTCTTTGGTATTATGGGTACTACCGTTATGCATTTTGTGCATCCCTATTTGGTCAATTTTTTAGTCTCTCTGCCTAACGCAGTCGTGACCGGTTTGGCTATTTCTTTAGGCGTTGTGTTGGCAGTGGATTTTGCTTTTACTTTGAGAAACTTGGTAGATTTTGCTTCTTACATGACAAAGCTCCGATCCTTTGTGGAAACCTTGCGGGAACGATATGCTACAGAGTCTTGGTATCAGGAAAGCTCTTTGTCCGAGTTGTTTGAAAGAATTAAAGAACGTATCGAGGAAGGCAAGCTGAAAGCCGATGCCAATTTGTTGGAAACCATGGAAGCCTTAAAAAACAGACAACGGCGTCATTACAGTTTTGCCAAACGATTCCCTTCTATGCGTAGTGAAAAGTTCCGACTGGGTATAGAGAACTTAAAACAGCAAGTACGGGAAGAAATAAGACAGAGAAGAGAAGAACGAAAGAACAAAAAAGCATAATAAAACGATAAAAAAATAACGATTTTGAAACACAAAGAGAGTTTATTTGTTTATATTATACGCGGAGCATGTGTTATAAAAATCGGAGGTATATGTGAAAAAGATTTTTGTTATTTTGATTGTTCTTTGCCTGACTTTCAGTGCTTATGCAGATATTGTACTTTTTGATGTGGGAGGTGGCTATCATGCCGGCATTACTCCCCTGGAAAAAAGTACAACTGCAATATCCAGTGTTTCCCTGGGTGCTACCGCTCGTCTTATGTTTTTGGACGGTGTGGGACTGTATCTACATGGAAATATTGCATTCCCGCAAAGTATACAGAGTTTTGCCGACGGAAATAGTGTATCAACTAAACCGGGATACGACGTGTTTTTAGGATATGATACTCTTATTGGTGTTGCATTGATGCCGGTGAAAACAAATAGTTTTGGGTTGCTTTTGGCACCGGGAGTTCATATCGGCGGACTGTATATGTCAGAAACAACTTCTTCCGGTGACTCTTTTAGATACAAAAGCTCAAAAACAGAGGCTAATTTTGGTGTGGGTATAGATATTTCCGGTGAATTGTATTTTACAAAAAATGTTTATGGCCGATTAGGTGTGTTGGCAGCTTGGGATTTTTATTCATACCAAGAAGTTGAAGAGGAATTAAATACCGTCTTCGGTGAAAAAGACTGGGAGAAAAACAATACCGGTAATACAAATACCTTTGTGATCCAACCCACCGTGGCTATAGGTTTCCGTTTGTAACCTTTTAGCCTCAGAGGTTTTAATAGTATATATTGAATGTTACGGGGTACCCCTGAAGAGACCTTCAAAACTGATTTTTCAGAAAATTCCTCCAAATACGAAGAGTCTCTTTGAAGTGCACCCCAATTATTGGACACTTTAACAAGCTGATTTTAAGGACTGATTCCTGAATTGTAAAGGGGTCAGTCCTTTTAATTTAACCTTAATTCTCTTTTCATTGTACCAGGATAAATATTCAATC
>JAHLFV010000197.1 GCA_018883625.1 Candidatus Treponema excrementipullorum | reverse complement strand
GTCTTTTGTTACTCAGTACACTTAGGCCTTGATGGAAGCTACAGCTGCTTCCAAAGTATTGAATACCAACATGGCAATAGTCATGGGACCCACACCTTTCGGAACAGGCGTTATATGGGAAGCAACCTCTTTAACACCTTCAAAGTCCACATCTCCGCACAAACGAAAACCACTCTTCTTTGAAGCATCGGGTATACGGTTTACACCTACGTCAATAACTACAGCTCCCGGCTTTACCATATCAGCCGTAATCATACCGGGACTGCCGGCCGCTGCTACCAAAATATCAGCCTGTTTTGTGTGATAGGATAAATCTTTTGTTCCCGTATGACAGATTGTAACCGTGGCATTGTATTCCCGACGGGTAAATAAAATTCCCAAAGGCTTTCCCACAATATTGGATCGTCCCACGATTACGACATGTTTTCCCTTTGTTTCAATTCCCATGGTTTTAAGCAACACAAGCACACCGTGGGGAGTACAGGGTAAAAAAGATTTTTTCCCTATCATCATATTTCCCACATTCACAGGATGAAAGCCGTCCACATCTTTTTCCGGTTTTATAGCCGTGATAATTCTATCTTCGTCTATATGTTGAGGAAGAGGTAACTGCACCAAAATGCCGTGAACGCTACTGTCCTTGTTTAGGGTATCGATACGTTGCAATAATTCTTCTTCCGTTGTCTGTTCCGGTAAACGAATATCCAAACTTTTCATGCCTGCTTCTGCCAAAGCTTTTTCTTTTCCGGTGACATAGGAAATACTTGCAGGATTTTCCCCAACCAAAACAACAGCCAAACAGGGAATTACACCTTGTGCCTGTAGCTCTTTTACTTTTTCCCCTACTCCTGCACGAACATTTTGAGCAATGGAAAAACCGTCTATAATCTGTGCAGCCATACATCCCCCTATGTAACAAAAAATCCCTGATGTTGTTTTCTATACGGTTCACCCTATTTTACCCTTGAACAAAAGTATAACCCTGATTTTACGGGTTACTTCCCCTAAAGAATAAAATAAGGTATAGTTGACTATATAAGATTTTAGTTTTTTTTGCTACTAGCGAGGTTTTATGAAAAAAATCATTACTGTTTTTTGTATATTGTTGCTTACCGGAGGTTTTTTCTTTGCCCAAACCACTGATGAACCGGCAACAACAGATGAATCGGTAACAGTTTCTCCGGAAACTGAAACGGAAACCGCTCCTGCAGAAAACACCCCGAAACAAGAAGTTGTTCCCGAAGACAATACAGCAGACACAGAAGCAAGTCAGGAACCATCTGATTTTCAAGAAGATTTTGTGTATAAAATGAACCAAAAAGGTGATCAGTTTATCAATATATCCCTGCGGTTAAATGTTCCTCTAAAACCGGCTCCCACCCAGTTGTATGTGGGAGGTGCAGGAACCATCGGGTACACTCGTTTTATAAACAGTGTATTTGCTTTAGGTGGGGATATCAGTTTTGCCTATTCCACTACTGTGGGAAAAAATGTTTTCACCTACGTACCTATTTTATTTAAAGTGATGTATCAACCTACCATTCATCAGTTTGAATTTCCCCTGACATTGGGATTAGGCTTTGCCTTTGAAAATTATAATACCGACACTTATTTTGGTTTTGTCGCAAAACCGGAAGTAGGAGCATTTTACAGGTTTTCTCCCAGTTGGTCCTTTGGACTTTCCACCGGTATTACTTTGATGCCACAGGTTGCCAAACAGGATTTTTACATGGGTGTGATTTTTGATACTGCTCTTACAGTCCGATACCATTTCTAAGAGGTTTTCATGAAAAAAACAGTTCTTTTATCAGGATTTTTGGCTATAAGCTTTATACTCTTCGGTTGTCCCCAAGTAACCATGTTAGGACAGATTGATAAAGAGACAAAATTAGAAGAAGCCGTCATTAAAGGATTAGTAGGTTCCGTAGTTTATTTTAAGGACAACCTTTATGCCTGTGACGGTAACATATATGTAAAAAATGCTGATGCTGTCAGGGGATGGAGCAAAGTCGACGCCCCTCCGGGACACATCATCAAATTGGCAGCAGACGCAACTAATTTGTATGCTATGAGTGTTACTACTGATAATGCAAATAAGACAACGAAACAACTCCACACCACAACTGATGGCAAAAAATGGGACGAGGTTTCGATTACCTTAGCCAGTGGGGAAGAAATAAGCACGATTTTTGACACAGGTTCCGCTTTTAATGCCGATTCCGCCTCTGGAACCAACAGTACAGCCTATATTGAAATAAAAAATGGCGAAACTGTTTCTTACAAACAGTTAAATGGAAGCTCTACCCCTACTCCGAGAAAAACCCCAAAGTCTTCCATTGTCAGCGGTGAGTACTACGCAAAAGAAAACAGTATTTACAAACAAGGCGAGGACACCTCCTCCTTTATATCTGTCAACAAAACAATACATTCCATTGCCCTCAGCCCCGACGAAAATACACTCTACGTTGCTACCAATGCCGGTGTAAAATCTTACAACGTTGCAGATAAAACGGAAAAGACGCTTCCCGGACCTAATGCACCTTCCATGGTCAAATCCAGTTACAACTATTTTGCAGTTTTCGCTTATGGAGATGCGATTTATGCAGCTCCTGCTTTAGAAGGAAATGTAGGTTCCGGTGTAAACGGTCTCTTTGGCTATTATGAGTCTCGGGGAAACTGGAACGTAGAATAATTTCTTAGGCAGCACTATGGACTTATTTGATTCAAGACAGACAAATAAAGAGCCTCTCGCTGCCAGAATGCGGCCCAGAAATCTGGACGAATACATCGGTCAAGAACATATCGTAGGTAAAGGCCGACTTTTACGCCGGGCTATAGCCGCAGACCAACTCACCTCCGTTATTTTTTACGGTCCGCCGGGTACAGGAAAAACAACCCTAGCCCGAGTCATAGCCAGTCATACAAAAAGTAATTTTATTACTCTAAATGCAGTGTTGACCGGTGTTCAAAATATCAGAGAAGCTATAGCCCAGGCGGAACAACACTACAAATTATATGGCAGACGAACCATTCTTTTTGTAGATGAAGTGCATCGGTGGAATCGTTCTCAACAGGATGCTCTTCTGCCTTGGGTAGAAAACGGTACTATCATTTTGGTAGGAGCCACAACCGAAAATCCTTTTTTTGAAGTAAACAAAGCTCTAGTCAGCAGAAGCCGGGTGTTTCAGCTTAAACCTTTGGAAAAAAAACACTTGGAACAAGCTGCTCAAGCCGCCCTCAAAGACAGAGAGCGGGGCTACGGCAGGTGGAAGGTCGTTTTTCAAGAAGGTGCATTGGAGCATTTAATCGAAACAGCTAACGGAGATGCCAGAAGCCTTTTGAATGCCTTGGAACTGGCGGTGGAAACCACTCCCGAAAACTGGGATCCTCAGGGAAATCCCCCTCAGCCGCCGGAAGGTTCGGAAATATATATCAGCAAAGAAGCAGCCGAAGAAAGCATTCAAAAAAAAGTGGTGTTGTATGACAGAGACGGTGACTATCACTACGACGTTATCAGTGCCTTTATAAAAAGTTTACGGGGAAGAGATCCTGATGCTGCCCTCTATTGGTTGGCACGAATGGTAAAAGCAGGAGAAGATCCCCACTTTATATTCCGTCGGATGCTGATTTCTGCCTGTGAAGATACAGGATTGGCAGATCCCTATGCCCTATCTGTGGTGGAAAGTTGTGCCGCAGCCTTTGATCGGGTCGGTTTGCCCGAAGGACGTTATCATTTAGCTCACGCCACCCTATATTTAGCAACGGCACCAAAATCTAACAGCAGTTTAGCTTTTTTCGATGCTTTATCTGCAGTGGAAAAAGAAGACGCTGAAGTTCCCAATCATTTGAAAGACGGCAACAGAGACGCAGAAGGTTTCGGGCATGGCTCAGGTTACATGTATCCCCATGCTTACAAAGATCACTGGGTACCTCAGCAATATTTACCGGATACTCTTTCCGGCAGAGTCTTTTACAATCCCAGTGATCAAGGATACGAAAAAACCATTAAGGAAGAAGTTTTATCCCGTCGGGAGCTTCAAATAGCTGCGTTATTGGAAGAAGAAAAGGGTTTTAACGGTGATTCCGCAGGTAACATAGAAGACCAATGGTGGCAACAAGTTCACAAAACTAAAGCTGCCAAAACAGAAGAACAATTAACCTTTAGTCCCCCAGATGCTGCCAAAGAAAAAACACTTCAAAGAGCTGAAACTGCATGGCAACGTCGTTTAACAGGCAATCGGGGAGAAATTTTACAGGAAACCCGGGAACACATGTTGCAACCGGCTCAACTTTTCCGGCATTACCGCAATTTTATTTGGAATATAGATGATGGCTCGCTTTTATGGGAATGTCTCAGGAGAAGTCCGGAAGGTGTAACAGCCGGCGTATGCAGTACTTCTGCCGGTAAAGATATTTTGCAACAATACGGTTCTACTTTGGAAAACATCGATCGCCCCAAACTAACCGTTTTAGCAACAAAAAATTCCCTTCTTCCCGGAGCTTTTGTTATTCCCCTTCAGGATTTGGGAGACATGTCCTACGACAGACTTTTTTTCAGAGATATGTTTACAACAGAAGAGAGTATTTATACTTTTCGTAATTCGCTGCTGACTGCAAAAAAGCAATCCCTTTTAGCACCGGGTTGGAAACTTATTCTTCACCAAAAAATCCCCTGTAAGGGCCAGCGCCTAGGAGAGATTTTACAAAAAAGTAATGCGCCTTCCGTATCTGCCACTCTGATAGAAAAAATGCATGTAGCAGAAAACAGTTTTTTTACCAATAAAGATAACCCTCTTTTTTCTTGGGATGAAACAAAAGCTTCCCGTATACTCGCTTTTGGCGACGAAATACCGACTTCCGATGACAGAGATGCTCAACTCTCTGTTTCCGATGAAGTACAAACGGGTATTATTTCTCCTCAAAATTTTTGTACTGAAGATTTTTACACAATCAGTGGTTGTAACGGTTCCGGTACAAATCAAAAGCAGTTTTCCGTTGCATGCAAACTGTATTCTTACACAGAGAAAAGGGCGATTAAGAAAGAAGAAATAGCTCGATGGTTTGCTCCGGACTCCTCTTACGGAAACTTCCTATCATTACATCTTACTTCCGAAGAAATACAAACCGTAAAAAATGCCCTGATTGCTCTGGCTGATAAACAAACTCTTGATTGGAATTATAAGGCAGCAGTTTTTCTTATTGAAGACACCTTAGCAGAATAACCTGATTTATCATATCTTTTTCATGCAAACCCACAAGGCCCCCGATACTTCATCCTTATTTATAGTATTTGTTTTTTGTTTTAAAAAGTAAAAACCCGACTCCAAAAAGAGCCGGGTTTTTTGTTAACTTACGTTATCTGCAAAACTTATTTTGCGATTACGCGAGCCATTTCCAATACTTTGTTGGAGTATCCCCATTCGTTATCATACCATGAACATACTTTAACGAATGTTTTGTCCAACTGAATACCGGCTTTTGCATCAAAGATAGATGTACGAGCATCACCACGGAAATCTGTAGAAACAACAGCGTCTTCTGTGTAACCGAGAATACCTTTCAATTCACCTTCAGAAGCAGCTTTCATAGCAGCACAGATTTCTTCGTATGTACATTCTTTGTTCAATTCAACTGTCAAGTCTACGAAAGAAACGTCAGAAGTAGGAACACGTACAGACATACCTGTCAATTTTCCGTTCAATTCGGGAAGAACCTTACCAACAGCCTTTGCAGCACCTGTTGAAGAAGGAATCATGTTTTCAAGAATACCGCGTCCACCTCTCCAGTCTTTCTTTGAAGGACCGTCTACAGTTTTCTGTGTAGCTGTAGCAGCGTGGATTGTTGTCATAAGACCGCGTTTGATTCCGAATTTGTCGTTAAGAACTTTAGAAATAGGAGCCAAACAGTTTGTTGTACAAGAAGCATTAGAAATAATGTCCTGTCCTTTATATGTTGTGTGGTTTACACCGTATACGAACATAGGTGTTGCATCTTTAGAAGGTGCTGACATGATAACTTTTTTAGCACCGGCTGTAATGTGTTTGCGTGCTTTTTCATCTTCAAGGAAAAGACCTGTTGATTCAACAACAACATCTGCTCCAACTTCGTTCCACTTAAGATTTGCAGGATCCATTTCTGCTGTCAAGCGAATCTTGTTCCCGTTTACAACCAAGTAGTTGCCTTCAACTTTAATATCTCCGTTGAAAATTCCGTGAACAGAGTCATATTTCAGCATATAAGCAAGATAATCGGGATCCAAGAGGTCATTAATACCTACAATCTGGATATCGTTTGCAAAATTTTCTACAGCTGCACGGAAAACCATACGACCAATACGACCAAAACCGTTAATACCTACTTTAATCATACCAAGGTACTCCTATCTATAAAAATTTACTAAATTATATGATTTTGTGGATTTTCTGTCAACGGGACGAACATTTTAAATATCTTTTGGATATGAAATAAAACTTTTGTATTCTTCAAAAAAAAGCCCCTTGGCTGAAGGACTTTTTTGTGCTATCATCCTCGCCATGTACGAGGTTCGAGTGGAAGCTGACTTTGCAGCAGCACATTTTTTAAAAGATTATCACGGAAAATGCGAAAATCTTCACGGTCATAATTACAAAGTGTACGTCCATGTTCGGGGAGAAGTTTTGGACAACGGCGGAATGCTCATGGATTTTTCCATTTTGAAAAAAAATCTTCGGGAAATTTGTAAAACCTTGGATCATACAAATCTGAATGAATTAAAAGATAGCCAGGGTACATTGATTTTCGATAACAACCCCAGTGCGGAACGCATCGCTACCCATATTTATAATAAGCTTCGGGATGCTTTGGAGCCTTATTTGTCATCAACTCAAACAGCTTCCATTTCAGACGGTGCCTCTACACCCAAAACAATCCCATACATTTACGCCGTGGATGTTTTTGAAACGGAAACCAGCAGAGCCCGCTATATACCCACCTAAAACGGTAAACACGCTTCAACTCAGAAAAAATGCTGTGAGAAAGTTAATCACAGAGTAGTTTATAAATCTGTCATAAATTTACCGACTTTGGCTGAAAAAACTTGCCGAGTTTTTGACTTATCTTACACAAAGCACGGTGTTACAAATGTTCCCATAAAAAACCGCAAGCAATGCCTGCGGTTTTCAAAAAACTTTATTTATACAATCTGTTGCTTGTAAGGCACCTTATTTCGCCATAGCAACTTCCCAAGCCCGCCAGACAGCCGTCATAATGTTACCCACCCGGTAACAGTCTCCTACTAGGTTTTTCTCTTTACCGGCTAAAGGCTGAGGAATATATCCTACACATAAAATTACGGAATCGCCGGCTATAGGAATTTCTTTGCCGTCTTTATCCAAGGCAACGATACCGTCATCCCGAATTTCTTTTACCGTAGTGTTCAGGTAAGTGGGAACCTTTTTCAGCTGGAAGAAGTCCCTCAAGTAAGAAGAGTTTGCAAGACAAATACCCTTTACAGCCATCAAGTCCTCTTTCATCTCGATAATCACTGGTTCCTTGCCCTGCTGGTAAAGCTCATAAGCAATTTCGCAGCCGGTAAGACTTCCTCCGATGATGATGACCTTTTCACCCACCTGAGAGCGATCTTTAAGGTAAGACACAGCGTCAATAGCTTTGTCGGCTCCCGGAACAGACAACTTTCTGGCAGTTGCTCCGGTGGCAACAATCACATCGTCGGCATCAAGAGTGAATGTATCTTTTACCTCCGTATTCAGTTTGACTTCTACCCCCAACTCTGCAATCTGTTTTTTGTACCATTCAATAAGTGAACGGTCTTTTTCTTTAAAATCAAAGGATGCTGCAGGAATAAATACCCCTCCCAAGTCCCCGGATTTTTCATACAGAGTTACCCGGTGTCCCCGCAAGGCAAGTACCCGGGCGGTTTCCATACCACCGATTCCCCCGCCGACAACGGCAATATGTTTGGGATTGGCAGTCTGCCTGATATAAAACTTTTTGCTGTTCATAGATTCGGGGTTTACGGCACACTGACACATTCCCTTGGTTTCCGAGATGGACTGAAGATTTCCTGTACCTTTGTATTTTGACAAAGCAAAACATCCATTGTGACAACAAATACAGGGACGGATTTCTTCCGTTTTACCCGCCATAAGCTTTGTGATCCATTCCGGGTCTGCCAAAAACTGCCGAGCGACACCCATGGCATCAACTTTACCGGCGGCAATTTTCTCTGCGGCATAGTCCGGTTCATTTCTTCCCGCTACCACGACAGGGATAGATACAGCTTCTTTTACCAGCTCGGCTTCCCGGTAGTTACAGTTTTGAGGCATATACATAGGTGGATGAGCCCAATACCAGGCATCATAAGTCCCGTTATCGCAGTTAAGCATATCGTAACCGGCATCCTGCAAATACTTAGCAGCCTTAATACCTTCTTCTAAATCTCGGCCTACTTCTTTATAATCATCACCTTCGCAGGGCAAGGCACCGGAACGGAAGTCCTTTGTTTTTGAAACTACAGAATAACGGAGAGATACGGGATAATCTTTACCACAGGCTTTTTTTATTGCCTGCACAACTTCCACAGCAAACCGGTAGCGATTTTCAAAGGAACCACCATATTCATCCTGACGACGGTTAACATACGGCAAGGTAAACTGATCCAACAAATATCCCTCGTGAACAGCGTGAACCTCCACTCCGTCAACCCCGGCATCCATACATTTTTTTGCAACCCGGGCAAAGGCATCGATAATATCCGCGATTTCTTTTTGAGTCATAGCCCGACTGGGAACCTTGTCCGACCAGCGATTGGGATTTTCGGAAGCCGACATGGTCAGACGCTCTATATTGATGGCAGGCTTACTCAATGTACGCAATAATTTGTTGGAATACAAAGTTTCCATCAGGGTACTTACCGCAAAGGAACGGCCAAAGCCGGCGGTAATCTGTACAAACAGTTTTGCTCCCGTCTTGTGAATTTCATCCATAAAGGTTTTCAGCTTTTTGAATTTACCTTCGCCTTGATACAACCAACGGTTACCTACCAAATCCTGAACGGGAGCAATACCCGGCAGAATAAGACCGCAGTTATTTTTTGCCACATTCAAAATCAATTTTGCAGCTTCTTCATCCCAGTGATTGGGCTCTGCAAAACCGAACAAACAAGTTCCCCCCATGGAGCACATAACGATACGGTTTTTAATTTCTACATTACCGATTTTCCAGGGTGTAAACAGTGACTCATACTTGGAATCCATACACATGCCTTCCTTTTCATTGTATTTTTTAGTAAATCTATTACTTGTTTTTACATACCAGAAAAGGCAGGTAGTTTCACACGTTTTGTATACTAAAACAAAACCATCTCTCTTGATCAATCCCTACCTTTCAGCACTCAGCATTACCTGACAGGTACACCGGATGCAGATAATGCACTTTTTATACCGGCTACTGTATATTCCCCGGAATGAACCATGGAAGCAATTAAGGCAGCATCTGCTTTACCATCCGTCAAAACCCGGACAAGATGTTCTGGAGTACCGCCGCCGCCGGATGCGATAACCGGAACCTCTACCGCTTCACTGATCATGCGGGTTAAATTGATTTCGTAACCGGCTTTTGTGCCGTCAGCATCTATGGAATTAAGCACAATTTCTCCGGCTCCCAAAGATACCGCCTGTTGAGCCCAATCCAAAGCATCAAGCCCTGTAGCAGTCCGTCCCCCATTAATGTAAATTCTGTACCCGGAAGGCATTGCCGCATCGGCGGCGGCGTCCATCCCCAATACAATACACTGATTCCCAAACACTCTGGCCCCCTGACGAATCAGTTCAGGATTTTTCACTGCTTGGGAATTCAAACTTATTTTTTCCGCACCGGCTAAAATAGACGAACGGATGTCATCCAAAGTACCGATACCGCCTCCCACACAAAAGGGGATGAATACCTGAGAAGCGACTCTGCTAATCAACTCTAAAATAGGACCGCGTCCCCGAGTAGAAGCCATAATATCATAAAACACCAGTTCATCTACGCCTTGACGGTAATATTCCGCCGCCATTTCCACCGGATCTCCGATATCAATGTTATCCTTAAACTTTACACCCTTTGTTGTACGGCCATCTTTGACATCAAGACAAACCACAATTCTTTTTTTTAACATGTTTTCCATCCTTATTCTTTTAGGAAAGAAAGTCTTCTTTTCTCAGTTTCACAAAGTTTTCCAAAATATGAAGTCCCACATCCCCTGACTTTTCTGGATGAAACTGCAAGGCCAAAATATTTTTTTTGGCAACTGCTGCCGGAACTTTTATACCGTAATCGGCCCAAGCTGTAATGACACTCTCGTCTTCCGGTTGAATAACATAGGAGTGAACAAAATAAAAAGAAGAGTCGTCACCAATACCTTCAAAAAGAGGAGATTTTTTTTCAGAAGAGTAATGTAAATTATTCCAACCCATGTGGGGCACTTTCAGAGGAAAATCGTTTTTTATTGAAGTAAAATGTTTGATTGTACCGGGAATAAGTCCCAAACAGTTCGTGTTTCCCTCTTCCGAATAATCAAAAATTATCTGTGAGCCGAGACAAATTCCCAAAATAGGAATTCCATCCCTTGCTTTTTCTTTCAAAAATACATCAAAACCTGATTTTCTTAGTTCTCCCATGGCATATTGGGCGTCTCCCACTCCGGGAAAAATCAACCGTTCCGATTGATACAAATCATTTGGAGACTTAGAAATACAATATTCCACTTTCAATACATCCAAGGCCCTGGCAACGCTTTTAATATTTCCGGCGTTATAATCGATAATACCTGTCATGCAAATATTTTATAGTATAAATTTAAATTTGTGAATATAAACTTTAATTATTCTTTAACACTTGCATTCTCAGTCAAATATGATATACTATTAAGACTGTGAAAGATGAGAAAGTAGTACGGGAAGAAGATTTCGTCCCTGTTGATATTGAAGATTTTTTTGACTCGGAAGATACATCCACTGATGATTTCTCCACAGATATTGTGGTACTTACCGATTCAGAATCTCAGATTGTAAATAAACTTTTAGATTACTTAAAAGACGTGTCTCCTGAAACCCATACCGGTCTGTTGGATAGATTGGCAGATTTGCAACGTCTTGTATCCAACATAACCTTGTTCCCATCACTTCTGCAACGACAGATCATTATGGGAGAAACAAGAACGCAATATACTTTAGTGGAGGCTTTGCTGACCCATAGAGATGGTGATAAAATTCTGCATCTTCCGTCCAAAGCTATTTTGGGTAAAGGTTTTTTAGTTGCAAAGTATCATACTTTTAATTCCATGTATCGTATTGCCCAAAATGCGGGAATGGATAAGAAAGATGTTTTAGAATTACAAAAAGCAGCCAGTATTATACTCTTTACCATCATGGTAGAAGACGTTTATTTAGACTTAATTGACGATCAGACACTTTCCTATGATATTCGACGACAAATTGCCTTTGCTCTGATAATTTTGTGGGAATACCGTTATGACCAAAATGTCAGCGAAGCTGCTCCTGTATTGCAAACTGTATGGGAAGCCCGGAGAAATTTAGCTCCCGCTTTTGGCACTATGGTAGGAACCAGTGAATTGTTGTTGATTTCCATACAGATGGACGAAGAATGGACAGCATTTCTTAAAACATGTCTTGCAAATCAAGATGTTTCTCAAGCCATGGAAGAATTTCTCTTTGGTTTGTCCCATGAGCAAATTTTAAAGCTAAAGAACATCCTTCGGGAAAGAGGTATTACAGCCATCGGTCGTGATGAGATATCTTCCTTTTTGGAACAAGATGTTAAGACAGATGTTGCTTCTGATCTGCGGGATTTTTATATGCAGTACACAGTCCGCCGGGATAATGCCCGAACCAGAAAACGGTTAGGAATACCGGGGCCCAAAAGTACCTTGGAAGATCACTATATGCGCTTTATTTTAGAAAAAAACAAGGAGAAACAGCAAAATGATGCCTACGCAGAATAAAAAAAATCCTTTTCGTTTTGGTGAAAAATTGAGAACTGTCCGGGAAAGAAAAGGATACACCCTAAAAGTTGTTGCACAGAGAGCCGGCGTAAGCGAAAGTCTGGTTTCCCAAATTGAACGGAACAAAGTGTCCCCGGCCATTGATACATTGTTGACTTTGGCTGATGTTTTGGATATTAACTTGGAATTTCTTTTTGAAGAATACAGGAGAGAACGACCGGTACAGGTTATCAGAGCAGATGAAAGAAGAACTGTGGAAGAAGAATCTGCCATTTATGAAGAATTGGCAAAACCTACAGAAGGTGATGGCAAACATTCCATTGAGTCCTACATCGTAAAGCTTCCTCCCAATAATCAAACCCACCGAGGCTCCTATGGGCACTTAGGCCGGGAATTGGGATTTATCATCGAAGGTAAAGCAGAACTTCACTATGAGTCTAAGATTTATGAGTTAAATGTGGGAGACAGTGTGTCATTTTCTGCCTCTTCGCCTCATGTACTTATAAATATCGGTGATACCACCCTAACAGCCCTGTGGGTAGTGACACCACCTCAGCGATTTGTATAAATTCATGTACCAAACCGGGTACTTTGACGTCCACATCTTATACCCGGTACGCAGCGTATCACAGAAAAAACAGTAAACATAAAAAAAACTTGCCCCCAAAATACCCGGAAGGCAAGTTTTTGTTTTTTAAAGCCATTAGAGAAGATTACAATCCTAATTCCAAAGATTTTGCGGGTTTACAGTATTTCCGTTTTTATAAATGGTAAAGTGCAAATGGGGACCTGTACTCTGTCCGGTACTTCCCACTTCTCCGATAACAGTATTGGTATATACGAAATTTCCTTTCTTCACATAATAAGTTTTCAAGTGACCGTACAGGGTTTGATATCCCGAATGGTGACGGATCTGTACATAGTTTCCGTATACGTTACTCCATCCGGCAGCCACGACCTCGCCGTCCATGGCAGGATACACGGGAGTTCCCGCCGCAATAGCCATATCAATTCCTGTATGGAAAGACCGAACACCGGTAATGGGGCTGTTACGCCAACCGTAATAAGATGAAAAATAGTATCCGCCTTTCAGAGGACGCTTAAACAGATCTCCGTTTATTTCCTGCCGGGTAACCCAATCCAATTCCGCATCCGGTAAAAACAAAGTTGCACCGGCAGAAAAGATAGCATCAATGGCTAGATTATTTACCTCTGCACATTTTTCCAATGAGATTTCATATTTTTCTGCAATATCTGATAAGGTTTCTCCGCTTTCACGAACGGTATACAGAATTCCCGGCATGGTAGGAATTTTCAAATACTGACCGATTTGCAACAATCGTGACTGCCGGATATTATTTACACTGATAAGGGTATCTTGAGTCAAGCCATATTCTTCGGCAATAGCACCGATCATATCCCCCTGCTTTACCCGATAAGCCGTATAGGAAAGAGCAGGAGCCACCACGTCTTTGGCTTCCAAAGCCAAGTCACCGGAAGAAATCTCTCCTTCCGTTTTATTTTCTCCTTCTCCCAACCCCATATTAACAGGTCGGATAGGAGAATCAAAACCACCCTGCCCGGTTTCGGGGAGTCTCAAAAAAGCTTCCGTTATAAAGAAAGCCCCAACAAACACACCTACCAAGCCGGTAGCAAAACCGATATATTTAAGCAAATTCCCTTTATTATGCAAACTCATTATCCCTTTTTCCCCAATCCGACAAGATATGTTTCGAACGACTCCGTACGGCAAGCTTCCGGTTTAAAACCTCGGGCAGAAGTAAAAATCTCCCGCATGGATTTCAACAAAGCTTGTTGATCGCCACCCTGGAATATTTTTACGGCAAAATTTCCTCCCGGTTTTAACATGGTCTGGGCGTAAAAAATAGCCAATTCAACCAACCCCGTTGACCGGGCTGTATCTACTGTTCTGTTACCGGTAGTGGGAGGTGCAGCGTCACATATAACCGAATCGTAAGGTCCCAAAGCCATGGCTCTGTCCCTGACTTCTTGGTCATACAAGTCACCTTGAATAAACTCCAAATTACTGCCCACTACACTTTTTGCCAGCGGTTTCAAATCGATGGAAGTAACATGGCCTGTACCATCTAAAGTCCGCAAAACAAAAACAGTCCAACTTCCTGGTGCTGCTCCCAAATCAAGAACTTTATAGTTCTTCTTTAAGAGTCCGAATTTTTCGTCAAGTTCCTTTAACTTATACACAGATCGTGCAGGATACCCTTCAGAAAAAGCTTTTCGTGACCAGTAGTCAGGTTTTTCATAACTATTTGCAGCCATCGTCCATCCCATTATCGGCAAAAACTCCCTTTCAGTTTACCGAAAAATCGTCTTTTAACCAATAGAAAAAAGTAAGGTTTTCAAAAAATTAAAGGTTTTCAGAAAGTCTTTCTTTTGTTATAATAAAAATATGAAGTATGATTTTACAAAAGAATTAGAAGCTATTGAAGCTGCCCTTGCAAAACAGTTACCGGATACCGCCACAGAAGCTTGGATGGAAACATCCTTTGGCAATATTCCCATAGGGACACGCCCCCTTCACACAGTACCATTGTTGGCTCCTACTACAAAACTTATTCATAACGGCGGAAAAAGATGGCGACCGCTTCTGTTAGTGCTCTGTGCTCAGCTTGTATCAAAAACAGATACGATTCCTGCTGTAGCATATGAGTTAACACCTCTTTTGGAATTTATTCATACCGCCAGTTTAATTCATGACGATATAGAAGACAGTGCCAATACTCGGCGGGGAGCACCGGCTGCCCACATAGCTTATGGGCTGGACACTGCTTTAAATGCCGGAGCCTGGCTTTATTTTCAGGCACCGGTCTGTATTACAACATCCGATTTACCCGGAGACTTACAATTACAGCTGTATCAACTTTACGGGACAGAACTAAGAAGACTTCACTTAGGCCAAGCAATGGATATTTCCTGGCATCGGGAAAACACAAAAATCCCCTCTGTAGAAGAATATATGGCTATGGTACGGTTAAAAACAGGAACACTTGCCTCTTTGGCAGCCCAAACAGGTGCCATTGTAGGAGGAGCACCTGCGAAAGAAGTAAAAACTTTAGGAGACATAGCCAGCGATATCGGAATCGGATTCCAGATTTTGGATGATTATATTAACCTCAGTACCGGTAACGTAGGAAAAAAACGAGGTGACGATATTGTTGAAGGCAAAAAGAGTTTACCTGTTCTTTTGCATTTGAGTAAGAAACCGGAAGATTTTCAAATCATCATGGACTATTTTAAACGCGCCCGTATTCAGGGAATAGAATCTCCCGTTGTGGAAGAATGTATCGCTTTGTTAGAAAGTAGCGGTGCTCTGACAGAAGCCGCAGAACAAGCAAAGCAACTTATTATAGGTTCATGTAATACAATTCGAGAGTTATACCCCAATTCCGACTCTTCTGCCAAAATTGCGTCTCTTTTTGATAACATGCTTACAAAAGCCGTGAAATAGCTGCTTTTCTAATTGTAGGTAAAGGTGTTCAGGAGTTTTTAATGACAGAAGATCCAAGTAATTTAAATACTCAAGCTATTGAACTGGCAAATCGGGGAAGCTATGTGGAAGCTATAGCCTGTTTTAAAAGAGCCATAACTATGGACAGAAACAACCCACTGTTATGGTATAACTTGGGAGTAACCTATCGCGATGCCAATCATTTGCACCATGCAAAAAATGCCTTGTTAACGGCATATAACTTAGAACCTGACGACCAAGATATACTGGAAACATTGGCTCACGTGTGCTTTTTGTTGGGAGAAAGCGAAGAAGCCCTTGGTTTCTGTGCCCATGGTTTGGAGCAAAATATCAGAAACGCACATTTATGGAACAACAGTGGTGTGGTGTATTTTAATCAGGGGGATTTTGAAAGTGCCTGCGAAGCTTTTGAGCATGCAGTAACTATTGATCCCAACTATTACGACGCACTGTATAATTTACGGGATACTTATGAACAATTGGGAAACAAAACAGCTGCAAAAGAATGTACTGCCCGATTAAAAACTATTTCCCCCGGAGATTTTTATGCGCGATAAAGCTCTCGTACTAAAATACGAAAACGGCATTGCCACTGTAAAACCACTGCTAAGCGATACGTGCATTAATTGCAATAGTTCTACCTGTTCCCACAAATCTTCTGTCTTTGTTGCAACCAATCCCAAACAATTGCCGGTAAAACCGGGCTCTTTGGTAAAAATAGGAGCTTCCGTAAAATCGCAGATAGTCCAAACAATTTTTTCTGTAGGGTTTCCTTTGATAACAGCATTGATAGGCTACAGCATATCGACACCTTTGGCAAAGGCTTTAAACCGCATCCCTACAGAGTCAACAAAAGTAGCAGGATTATTTATCGGATTGCTCATTGCCATGGCAATTGTATTCTTCGTCTCACAGACAAAGGGAACAACACTTACAAAACCACAAATTACTTCTGTAGAGGATACTTCCTCTACGATGAATCAGACTCTTTCAAAGGACAAGGCTGGACAAAACACGCCCTGTCCTCTTTGAAACGTATCAATATTTTAAAGCCAAAGCACTTATTTCTTTTGCCATATCATGGAGAGAAACTTGTTTTTGCACACCACCCATTTCCCATGCGACTTTGGGCATTCCGTATACAACGGATGATTCTTCATCCTGCCCCAAAGTCCAGGCACCTTGACGTCTCATTTCTGCCAACTGAACGGCGCCGTCATTACCCATTCCGGTCATAATAACACCTAAAGCATTGTTTTGGTACACTGCTGCAACAGATTCAAACAACACATCGGCAGATGGACGGTGTCCGTTACGCTGAGGCCCGTCAGATAAACGGACAACAACAGCCAATTTTTTTCTTTCAACGTAAATATGATAATTACCGGGAGCAATTAAGATACGGCCGGGTTTTAAGATATCGCCGTCCTGAGCTTCTTTTACCTCTAAGGGACAAATGCTGTTCAAGCTATTAGCAAATTCTGCGGTAAATCCTGCAGGCATGTGCTGCACAACCAAAATAGGTTGTTTAACTTCGGGACTTATATCTCTGAACACTTCCCGCAAAGCATTAGGACCCCCGGTAGAAATACCGATAGCTATAATCTCTATTTTTCCACTATCCCGCAAAGGAGTAATTACTGCTTTTTCTTTTACAGGTTTACTGGGAAAAACAACATTATTTAAAACATCCTTACTTTTTTCTATTCTTCCTGACGTACTCTGTAAACCGTCCAAAGCTCTTGAATACATAGATGGAGTACGGTTGGCAATCACAGCAGTATTTTTTGCACGGACATAAGCACCGCCGTATGATTGTAACAATACAGGTAACCGAGCTAAAGCAGTAGTTAAGTCTCCGCCGGATGGACCACCGGGTTTTGTCAAAAAGTCGCTAGCCCCCAACTCCAAACAGCGCATGGTAACACTAGCCCCTTCTGTTGTAAGACTGGAAAGCATAACAACAGGGATATCTATTCTTGCCTTCTTACGCTCTTCCAAAAACTGCAAGCCGTTCATCACAGGCATTTCTATATCTAAAACTATAATATCCGGCTTGCACACGGGAATACTTTCCAACGCAAACTGACCGTTCATAGCTTTTCCTACAACTGTCAATCCCGGACTCTGCTCCACAACTCTTGATATAAGATTTCGCATTAAGGCCGAATCGTCAACGATTAGAACCCTGATATCCTGTACTTCCATCTTGTCTCCGATAAATAACTATATGTTTTTTTGGTACAGACAAGCCCAATCTGTCTTCAAAAACTCGAATTTGGTATTCAAACCAAAAAGGGATTCTGAGTGACCTATGTATAGGTAGGATTTTGGAGCCATTGCATCCCAAAAGTGATTTACAACTTCCAACTGAGCAGCTTCGTCAAAGTAAATTAAAACATTCCGACAGAAAACAACATCTAAGTTTCTTGTGGTGGCAGCGTGCTTTAAGTTGTGGTAGTCAAAGCGAATGCGACTTTTCAGCTCATCTTTTACCTGGTATCCGTTATCCACTTTGACAAAAAATCGTGACAGATATTTTTCTGGGATACCTGTAACACGGGATTCGGGATAAAATCCCTGTTGTCCTACCATAAGAGACTTCAAAGAAATATCGGAAGCCATTATTTCAAAGTCAAATCCCATGGGCAAAATATCTTTCAGAATCATGGCTATGGTATAGGGCTCTTCTCCGGTAGAACAACCGGCACTCCAAATACGGATTTTTTTGTCCAACGTTACCTTTTTCTGCTCTACCAAATGGGGAATAACATAGTTTTCAAAGGCATCAAAATGAGGCTGATTTCTAAAAAACCGCGTTAAATTTGTTGTTACAGAATCCAGCAGAGACTTCATCTCTTCTCTGTTAGAAGTAATCAACCTGTAATACTCCTGCACAGAATTAAGGCCTTTCTCCCGCACCCGTTCTTTTAGACGGCTATCCAATATAGATCTGTTTGCAGAAGAAAAAGTTATACCACTTTCTGCATAAATTACATTACGGAACAGATTAAATTCTTCATCTGAAAGAAAACCACTCATATTTCTATTTTACCCCCTAACTCCAAAAGAGTAAATATACTAACACTTAAAACGATTAGAACGGTCGTATTTTTTTTAACAAAGCCTTGCAACCGGTCATAACATCTTCGTATGTTTCATCAAAATTTCCGGTATACCAAGGATCCGCTATATCATCGGCAATTCCGGCATAGGACAAAAGCTTAGAAATTTTATCCCTATAGGCAACCGGAGCTACAGCCTGCAAATTCCGTACATTCGCTCTATCCATAGCCACTATGTAATCAAAGTTTTTAAAATCAGCCTGGGTAATTTGCCGTGCCCTATGATTTCCCACCGGGATTCCTACAGAACGCAACTTGGCTACGGTACCGTAGTAAACGCCGTTCCCTATTTCTTCCCGACTGGTTCCGGCAGAATCAATAAAAAAGGAGTCTTCCAGTCCGGCCTCTTTTACTAAATATTTCATTACGTATTCTGCCATAGTGGAACGGCAAATATTGCCGTGGCATACAAAAAGTATTTTTGTCATACAGCTCATTCCTTATATCCCTATTTCATTTTAGTTACCACACATTGTGGCTTGCACAACGCCCCGTTCCAAAACAAATTTTTTGATGAGCGTACATTTTACCATATTACTGGTAATAATTCTAGAAAGGAATAGAACCGTCTGCCCACCTCTGAAGTAATTGGGTTTGAATAAACTGTTACACTGGAAAACGTTTCCCTATCGACGTCTTTGTTTCCTGCTTACCTGTCCAGTGATCCAATTCTGCAATTTTGTCTTTGTTTTTTACTTTATTCAACTAAATTTTTTTGTTGATTTTGGAAATTTTAGGGTATATACTATCAGAAGTGGTTTTATAAATAACATCCAAGATGTATCCCCCTTCGTAACCGAAGCCTTTTGTCGGTACCATACTGGAGAAATGTTATAAATATACCGATACTGGAACCAGAGTAGTTTATCCTGTAATTACACTGATGTGAAAACAGTGCTGGAGGATCCATGAAAATAAAAAATCTTTTTATCATGGCAATAATTTTGTGTGTTGTATTATCTGCCGTCGTTTATTCGCAGTTGATAACTATTATCAATTCAACTAATGAGTTGGAAAGAGCGTTACAGTACAAAATGGATGCTATTTTATTGGCTCAAGAGATGACTGAGAGCTCTACCGGACTGACTGCCAATATCCGACTCTATGCCATGACAGGTGACCGTCGGTACAAGGATGACTATAATAACATCATTGATGTACGAAACGGAGTTGTAGCAGGTGATGATGGCGTCAAAAAGTCCTTTAATGATAAAGTAAAAGATATGAATCTTACTGCTGACGAAGAAAAGCAGCTTCTCTTGTCCCAGGATTTGTCCAATGAGTTGGCAGTACTGGAAACAGAGGTAATGACTTATATAGACAACTACATAAAGAATAATCCGGGTGTAGACATCACCAAGGAACAGAATGCCGATCTGTTGTTTCAGCAGTTACGCCTTTTTGATACAGAGTACACCTCCTTTACTGATAGAATCATGGAACCCGTTGCACAGTTTGAACAGCTACTCTTTAATCGTGCAGAACAACAAGTTAGTGCTGCAAAAAAAGTTGCTTCCCGGTCGGTTGTCTTAGGTTCTATCGGTTTGACTGTTTTCGTGGTATTCATCATCGGACTTTTGATATTCTCCATGCGTTTTATTCTTACAACATTGGGTGAAGAACCTCAAAAATTAAAGGAATTACTCAAACGCGTAGAAGAAGGCGATTTAACAACTTCATTCATGAAAAAAGAAGATGTGGGTAAGAAAGACAGCTTATGTAACTCTTTGGAAGTTTCTTTCAGCAAGATTGCTTCCACTTTGCTAAACACTATCAGCATGTTGGGCTTGGTATCCGAGCAAAGCCAAACCATGAAAGTGTCTAGTGGTGAACTTTCATCAGGTATTGAACGGCAAGCTCAATCAACAATGAAAATTGCCGAAACCATGCGGGATATTGCTGATAACGTCAGACAAAATGCCGATAACGCAGCGGAGACAAAAACAATTGCAG
>JAHLFV010000196.1 GCA_018883625.1 Candidatus Treponema excrementipullorum | reverse complement strand
AAAATATTAGAGTATGTGTTATAACCAATCATAATAAGTTTAATTGCCACGAGTTCAAAAATTTAAAGAAAGAGGCGAAAAAAAACGGTATATATATGCTTCCCGGAGTAGAGTTGTCTCTAAGCGATGGTGCGGCAGGAATACATGTACTTGTTGTTTTTGATGATGAATGGATTTATAACGGAGAAGATAAAGACTACATACAGGATTTTTTGACTTTGGCTTTTGCCGGTATTTCCAATTATTCTAGTGTTCCTTATCCAAATTCAGTTTTTGATTTACAGGATGCATATAAAAAATTGGATGAATTTCACAAAGATTATTTTTTTATTCTGGCTCATGTTGATGCAGAAAACGGATTATTTAGGGAACTCAGCAGAAGAAATTTAGAGAAGTTTATAAAATCGGATGCTTTCCGGGAAAAAGTTTTTGCGTTGCAGAAAAGCAGAAATCGTGATAATCGAAGCAAAATAAAAATTGCCTGTGTAGAAGGTTCTGATAATGCACAAATGGGTATTGATGGTATAGGGCAGGGGAATATTGTTCATGGAGTAACTCAAAAAACATATATAAAATTGGGTGCCTATAATTTTGAGGCTTTAAAATATGCATTAAAAGATTTTACCCATAGAGTGTCTGATAGCGGGGAGACAATTCAAAATGCTTACATTAAATCTGTTAAAATAGAAGGAGGGATATTTAATAATGCGGTTATCAGTTTTTCTTCCGAATTAAACTGTCTTATTGGAATTCGAGGAAGCGGAAAATCATCTTTCTTGGAAATTGTCAGATATACTTTAGGGCTGGAACTTGCAGAATCCTCTGCTGATAAGAAGTATAAACAAGATTTAATTGAATTTGCATTGGGCAGTGGAGGAAAAGTTGTAATCAACTTTGTTGATAAACACGGAGAAGAATACCGAATCGAAAAAATTTACGGGAAACGGGCAGATATTTTCAGGGAATCAACAAATGAATTATTACAGTGTTCAATTGGATCATTGGTAAACAATATTATTTATTACGGACAAAATGACTTGTCAAATAAAAAGCAACATTTTCAGATAGATTTGTTAGATAAAATTGTTTCTCGTAATGATGAAGTAAAACAACAGCTTACTGAAAAAAAATATGCAGTGACTGACTGTATTCGACAGTTGCAGATGATTGAAGGACAACTGGAGCAAATACCGGAAGTTACACAGCAGATTAAGGATGCAAAACATAAGTTAGAGTATTTCAAAAAGAATGGATTAGAAGAAAAACTGAAAGAAGAGGCGAGCTTTAACTCTGATGAGACTAAAATACTGGGCGTGAAAGATACCCTAGTACAGTTTTCAAATGAAATAGAGAATATTTATCAAAATTATAAAGATACATTTTCTTCTCAAATAACCGGCTCTTTGCAAAATAAAGAGATTTTTGAAAAAGTAAATGGGCTGTTAGCAAATATGCAGACAGAAGTAAATAAAGTAGGTGAAATATCTCATAGTGTATCAAGGATAGTGGGAGAATATCAAAATATAATCGAAATATTACAACGGAAGGGTGAGAAACAAAAAGAAGAATTTGCAAAAATAAAAAGGGATTTAAATTCTGAAACTGTAAATCCCGATACTTTTCTAAATTTGACGCGTTTTTTGGAAATCTCTACATTAAAGTTAGAAGAGCTAAACAAACTGGAAGCCAAAAAAAATACATACTTACGAGAACTGGATGAACACTTATATAATATCAATAATTTAATATTGCAAGACTATAATGTGCTAAAAGAGAAAGCTGAGGAAATCAATCGTGCAGGTGGTAGTTTAAGAATTGAGGTGAAATGCGAGGGTAATAAAACACAGTTTTTTGATAAAATATGTTCGACTTTTAAAGGAAGCGGTATTCGTGAAGCGGTATATCAAAAAATAAGTACAGATTTTGCTGATTTTATCGAAATTTACAGAAATCAGGAGAAATTAGCTGAATATTTAAACGGTTCTGCTCTATATGAATTTAAGAAAAGATTTCATGAAAACTTGGCAGACTTGCTTACATATGAGGTAGGACATAGTGTTAATATTTATTATAACGGAAAACTGTTGGAAAAACTCTCGCTGGGACAGAGGGCTTCTGCCTTGATTTTATTTTTGTTGACTCAGAAAGACAATGATATTCTCATTATTGACCAACCGGAGGATGATCTTGATAATCAGGTTATCTATAATGAAGTAATAAAAACTCTATTAAATCTAAAAGGAAAAATGCAATTTATTTTTGCTACCCATAATCCTAATATTCCTGTATTAGGTGATAGTGAAAAAATATTGGCATTTAATATGGGTGAAGGTAATATTCCCAAAATAGAACAAGGAAGTATTGACACAACTGATTTACAGTCCGAAATTGTTAATATAATGGAAGGCGGAAAAGATGCCTTTGACAGGCGTAAAACGATATATAATACATGGAGAATTCAGTGACGGTAATAGAGTTACTTTCCGTTATCTCTCAGGGAGAGACAAGCAAAGTTCAATTTAAATTGCGGTTGGATCAAAAAGACAGTATAGCTGCCGAAATGATTGCGATGTCAAATTCTTTGGGTGGTATCATTATTTTTGGAGTAGAAGACAAAACAGGCCGTATTGAAGGATTAACATATGAGGAGCTTCAAAGAACCAATTCTGCTATCGGAAACATTGCAAATGATTATATTAAGCCTCTAATTTATGTTTCTACAGAAGTTCTTTCTGTGGGAGATGATTTAAAGAATGTATTGATAGTGCATATTCCCGAGGGCATTGCAAAACCGTACAAGGATCGAAATGGGACAATATGGGTAAAACAAGGGGGAGATAAACGGAAACTTACAGATAATAGTGAACAAATACGTTTATTTCAACAAAGTGGTCTTATCTATGTTGATGAAATGATTGTTCCTGAGACCGGTATAGATGATATTAATGAAAAAAAAGTAGAAGAATATCTAACAAACATAGGTCAGAAAGAAATTGATGTACCCAAAGAGGTGTTGCTTAAAAATATAAATATTCTAAAAAATGGATGTTTGACTTTGGGCGGATTGCTTTTTTTTGGAAAGAATCCACAACAATTCCGCCCGGCATTTTGTATAAAAGCCGTCTCTTTTTATAGTATGGATATATCAGATAGTGAGTATAGAGACAGTGTGGATATTGTCGGAACTGTTCCCGAAATGTTTAATGATGCTATTGGATTTTTTAAGCGTAATTTACACTATATACAAAATAACAGGAATTTTAATTCTACAGGGGAACTTGAGATTCCACAGGTCGTTTTGGAAGAAATACTGCAAAATGCATTAACACACAGAGATTATTCCAAGAACTCACCAATCAGAATTTTGATTTTTGAGGACAGAGTTGAAATAATCAGCCCCGGAAGTCTTCCTAATTCTTTGACTGTAGAAAATATTAGAATGGGTAATTCAGTGGTTCGTAATAATTTGATTGTTTCTTACTCTTCAAAGTTGATGTATTATCGTGGAATCGGTTCAGGAATTTTACGTGCTCTTAAATATGCTCCGACTTTGGAATTAATTGATGATAAACAGGGTGAGCTTTTTAAGGTTGTTTTGCACCGACCCAAAGTAGGGAGTAGCAGCCCTCATCAATATAGTGAGTAGGATCCCTACCAACAATACTTCACAATTTAGTTTGTGAAAAAAGACTCAAAGCCATCGTGCTCCGTTGAACAAAAGCTCTTTTTAGACAATTAATGAGAACAAGTATTCCGACCGAGCATTACTTAAACAAAAGATTCATGATTGGTTCATAGAATTTTCCCTCATCTGAACCTCTGGCAGAGAAGTGAAAAGCATCAATGAATTTGATTTTCTTTTGGTTAAATTGAAAATCATACAGAATCGCTTCGTTTTTATATGATTTAACCTCTTCAAAGTCTTTTGTGGGAAAAACAAGTTCCAAATATTCTTGCTTAATTTTTGTATCCCACAAATTTGCCGTAATGATAATATCAGGATCAAGAAGTTCAATTTCTTCGCGGATAAAATTTCTTTTGGTAAGGTTTGAGTCAGCCAAAAATCGATTTATGAGATCATAATCTGCTGTTGCTGAATTTTCCGAATCATTGGAATATTTTGAAATGTTCATAAAAGCAAAGCCGTACTGCTTGTTTTTTACCATCTCATCAGGATACGGAATCTCCTCAAATTTGTATCTTCCTTCCGTAAGAATTCCGTAGTAAATATAAAAAATCCTTCTTATGAAGGGTATTTTGTTGGGAGAATCTTTAAACGCATACTCAAGATCACACAATATTCTGTCTTTTGATTCGTGAAAAGAAGCTGTTTCTCTGGTTTCCCTGCCGATAAACAATACTTTGGGATGGTTTTCAGAAAAATATCCGGGATAAAATCCATCTTTTACAAAATATTCAGTTGCGGGGTAGTCCTTGCCATCATCAGGAAATTGTATATCATCGCAGGTACTGATTTGTTTTAACCATTGATTAAAAAGTTCCTTAAGTTGCTTTCTTTTAGAGATATCTTCTTGCTGTGTAAAATATAAGTTTTCGTTCATGCCGTTTAGTGTATCACTACATGTTCTAATTGACAAGTGTTTGGAAGTCTGATATCTGAATTTTATCACAGTAGCAGCACCGCCTTGGTAATTTTACTCACAAAAAATACTTTGTCCCCTAAAAAACCTCGTAATTTATTTTAATTCAAGTATGATATCAGTATCACAATAAATCAGGTAACAAAGAGAACGGGGGGAAGTTTTGGGTGCTGTTCCGATTTCTGCCTGATGCTAGATGAAGGAAAACTATGAAAGAACTAACTACCGGTGTTTCAATTCAGCTTATTACAGACATGATTGGACGAAAAGCTTTTACAGAAGGCTATAACGCCATATCTTACGAGGCAACCAAAAAACACATTCAACGGCTCAGTAATTTAAATTTTGAAAACATTGATGAAAAAGAAAGGGATAATTATATGAAATTTATTCAAAATTTAGATACATGGTTATTGTGGGCACGGAAACAAGACTATTTATATGAGTTTCAAAGAGAAGCTCTAGTGGATTTGTATTTTATGCTGTC
>JAHLFV010000195.1 GCA_018883625.1 Candidatus Treponema excrementipullorum | reverse complement strand
G
Source organism: Candidatus Treponema excrementipullorum (assembly GCA_018883625.1). GTDB lineage: Bacteria > Spirochaetota > Spirochaetia > Treponematales > Treponemataceae > Treponema_F > Treponema_F excrementipullorum. Next base: position 2,837 of record JAHLFV010000195.1, on the reverse strand, counting down.
CAATGTGCTACGGAAGACGAGGCTAGAAGCAGAGTGGCTGAGCTGAAGGCAAAACGACAGTATCCGGTATACTTTTTCAAAAGCGATACAACAGGTGAAAAAGACTTTGAAGAGTTTTATACAGACAAAGAGACGTTGGATATGACTCGATTCCGAAATCTGGGAGTAATACAGAATCAGCCCCTGTACGATGAGGAAAAACTGACTTACTTTGAAGAGAAAATCAAAGCATTAAGACAGACAGGTACATGGACTCGTTCTGATTTGATCGAACTATTCAACTACATGATACCGGAGTTCAATCATAAAGAAACCGGTAAGTTCCTAGATGGACGGATGTAGTTGTTATTTTTTCAGTATTGTTTGTGTACTGAATATTACCCGATTTTGAACATTCTTAAAACGGATAACAGATAGGCCGTACTGCCCGGTAATATGGGTGGTACGGCTTTTTTTGTTAAGGGTGACACTTTACTTTTTATGGGATAATATATATTATGACTTTGGATTATCCCATAAAAGGAGCGTTTTATGAATCTAATAGAACGTCATGCTTCCAAAACCTTGAAAAAATTTGCCGGAGAATTTCCGGCAGTTTTGATTACCGGTGCCAGACAGACAGGTAAGACAACAATTTTAAAAAGCTATACAGATGAACAGGGAATCGATTCATTAACCTTTGATGATCCTCAAGAAGAGCTTTCTGCAAAGACAGATCCTAAAGCTTTTATGGAATTTCATAAAAGTCCTTATATGTTTGATGAGATTCAGTATGTTCCCGAGTTGTTCCGATACATCAAAATGTCTATAGATATGGATCGTCACAACGGTATGTTTTTTTTAACAGGGAGTCAACAGGTTCCTTTGGCAGAAAAGGCTTCGGAAAGTCTTGCCGGCAGGGTAGGAATATTACAGTTGTATCCGTTATCTCAGCGTGAAATCAGAAAGGACACTTTTGGTGCCCCTTTTATTCCCAACAAAGAATATATTAACTACATGTTTCAGCGTTTTAAGATTTTTGAATATTCTGTGGAGAAAACATGGAATGCTGTTTTCAGAGGCGGATATCCGGAACTGGTTGCTACAAACATAGATTTTAATGATTTTTTTTCTTCTTATGTCAAGACCTATATTCAGCGTGATATTAACAAACTTACCCAAATTGAAAATGAAATGCAGTTTATGCAATTTATCACGGTAGTAGCTTCTCGAACAGGTCAACTGGTAAATTATGCCGATATGGCTCGGGATGTAGGTATCAGTGAAGTGACTGCAAAAAAATGGTTATCTTTGCTTATTACATCAGGGTTGGTGTACATGTTAAAACCTTATTCATCAAATATCGAAAAACGGATTGTTAAAACTCCCAAGTTGTACTTTATGGACACGGGATTGGCAGCATACCTGACAAAATGGACTAATCCCCATATTTTACGCACGGGAGCTATGGCCGGAAATTTTTTTGAAACCTTTGTTGTTAGTGAAATAGTAAAATCTTTTGCAAACCAGGGTATTGACCCTCCGTTGTATTTTTACAGGGATAAAGATAAATATGAAATAGACATGCTTATCACTATTGACGGAACGCTGTATCCCATAGAAATAAAAAAAACGGCCACTCCCGGCATTGCCGACGCAAAAAACTTTTTTATCACTCAGCGGATAAAAAACATAAAGATTGCTGACCCTATAATAATCTGTAACTGCTCTGGCCCGGTCATGGTGGGAAAAGGCGTCACTGCCATTCCCGTTGACTGGGTGTAGTCGTTTATCCTCTAGTTCTCCTGTACCCGCACGCTGAAAGCCGGTGCATCCTTTGTTTCAAAGCGGGAACCATAACTTGTAATAATGGATTTAAGCTTTCTGTTGCCGGGAAGCTTTTTGCCTAAAATATCTTCCAAAGCCTTTCCCACCTCTGCCACTAAAGCATAGCCTTCTTCGTCTTGTTTGCAGGCGTTAATGGCATTTATCAGCATGGATTCCGTTACTTCTCCGTAATAATACACGGATTCGTCAAAGGGCAATGTTCTTTTTCTTAATACAGGACCTCGGGAGTAGGTACCGATATCTCGGAAAGACAATCTTGGATACCGTTCCTCCTGAACAAATGTCTGGGGGCGGGACTGACTTTGATAGTCTCCTCCGGCAGCACGGTACTCGGTACTGATATAATCTCGGGGACTTCGCTCAAAAATAGCTTTGACTTCTTCGTTGACCCGGTCCTTTACCAAAGATTCCATGTTTATAACGTGGTCTGCTGTTTCCAACAGATTTTGTGCCGCCTTTGTAATGGTATCTCCGTTGACAAAATCGTAATACACTACAACAGTTTTTACCCCTTCCTGTTTTAGTCCGTTAATTAAGGGCACAAAGTCGGAATCTCCCGCAAAGAGCACTAAAAAGTCTATCCGGTCGTCTTTGGGCACAGAGTAAAAATTTTTGGTAGCATTAAAAACCAATGTAGTGTCAACGGCGTCTTCTTTCAATCCCTGTCCGGCATTGGCAGATCTCAGGGGAAAGGAAACTCGATTGATGCCGGCAGATTCCAGCTCATGAAAATAGGCTTGTCGAGCCATATCCGCAGACACAAAAGAACCTGTATAATAGAATTTTTCGGGAATAACTACATTTTCCGAACGAAGAATATCCCCGATATATCCTGTCAGATAAGAAAGAAATCGTTTCCAGTTTATCGTAATTTTCTCATCCGGTAAAAGTCCGTGAGCCAAATATCCTGCTACATGGTATGCATAGTTTGAATCGATATGTAATGCGACTTTATAAACGTAATCCATATAATCTCCTTTGGTTGTATATACTTACTGTATATCGTATAC
>JAHLFV010000016.1 GCA_018883625.1 Candidatus Treponema excrementipullorum | reverse complement strand
TCAAAACTCCGGAATTTCAAATGGTACGTATTCCGAATCAAACAATATTGAATACCAATTTGCACAACACGTCTTTTTATCCAACAAGAAGAATAAACATCACCGTTTCCGTTGCCTATGATACAGATTTGGAAAAAGCGATGTCTATTCTCCGTTCCATACCGGGAAAAAGCGATTTGATTTTAAAAGATCCGGAGCCCTTTGTTTTTTATGACGGCTTCGGAAGCTCTGCCATCGACCTAAAAATTGCCGTATGGTTTAAAAATGAAGATCTAATTGCCGTAAAAAATTTCATGTATGTAGAAATAAAAAAAGCCTTCGATGAGGCAGGCATAGAAATTCCCTTTAATCAGATTGTTGTTACCCAAAATACTTAAAAGTAACAGGCGTCCACTCAGAGGCACTTGCCCCATTAATAGTGGGGCGGTCTCACATTAGGAATATCACCTTCCAGCAGGTTTGCCATTTCCGCCACTTTTTCTTTCATACGTTTGTTTTCCCCTACCAGCTTATCAATGATTTTACCCTGCTCTAAAACCACCGATTGCAATTCCAACACAAAATTTTCCAAATAAGACAACTTGATTTCCACATGTTCTAAAGCATTAGAACTATCTGATCGTTCCGACATTTTATATCTCCTTAACAAAAAAAAGCCGGTCGGTTACGTAAACCGACCAGCCATATCACGCACCAATTACTCTATAAATCCACTTTGATTGCAAAACTACTGATAGTTGTACAATTCTCTTTCTGTATAGTGGGTATGCAACAAGTGATGAGACTTCTCACCACAGGGCTCTTTCAGATATTCGTTGTACAAAGTAATGATATCAGGATTTTTGTGACTGACTCGAATCTCACTGTTTTTGTCATCCTGATATAATCCTGCAGCCCGTTTTGCTCTGATTTCGTCGTTGGAACCGTAAGGTTGTCCGCCACCGCTGACACAACCGCCACGACAGGCCATTACTTCAATAAAGTGATAAGGCGGTTCTTTGCCTTCCCGTTTTGCTTCCAACACTTCCTGCACAACGGCGTCAACGTTGCCCAATTGGTGCACAACTGCCAATTTCAGTTTTTTGCCGGCAACATCAATTTCGCAGGTTTTAATATTGTCCAAGCCCCGAACAGGAGTTAATTCTATATTGCCCAATTCTTCTTTTGTTACAAAGTAGTAGGCACTGCGAACTGCTGCTTCCATAACACCGCCGGTAGCACCGAAAATCGTTCCTGCACCGGTGTATCCGCCCAAGGGGCTGTCTGCTTCACTTTCTTCCAGACTGGCAAAATCAATACCGGCCTGACGGATAAGACGGGCAAATTCCCGAGTTGTAATGGAAATATCCACATCGGAAAAACCTGAAGACTTCATTGATTCATCTCGGCGGGATTCATATTTTTTAGCTGTACACGGCATAACAGAAACAGAACAGACCTTTGCCGGATCCAATCCCATTTTTTCCGCCCAGTATGTCTTTGTTATGGCACCCTGCATTTGCTGGGGACTCTTTGCCGTAGACAGATGAGGTAACAAGCCATGGTAATTCTTTTCGGCATAATCCACCCAACCGGGACAACAACTGGTGAACATGGGTAATACCCCACCTTGTGTAACACGCTGAACAAATTCTGTTGCCTCTTCCATAATAGTAAGATCTGCACCAAAGTTTGTATCGAACACGTAATTGAAACCGATGCGACGCAAAGCGGTATAAATCTTTTTAGAAGAAATTTCTCCTGGCTCCAAACCGAATTCTTCACCGATGGCAACACGGACTGCCGGAGCAATCTGTACAACAGTGGTGATTTCAGGATCACAGAGTCTGTCCCACAATTTTCTGTTAGAGTGACTGGAAGCAATTGCTCCGGTAGGACAGTGAACGGCACACTGACCGCAACGGACACAGGGACTGTGAGCCAAATCAACACCACCAACGGGGCCGATCATTGTTTTGTCTCCACGGCCGGTATATTCCAATGCCCATACGTTTTGCATCAACTGACAGGCTTCTACACAACGTCCGCAGTTAATACACTTATCTCTGTCCAACACAATAGCATCATTGGAATCATCTATTGGCTGTTGCTTTAATATTTTATCAAAACGAATGGTTCGCAAACCGAATTCCGCAGCAAGTGATTGCAACTCACAGCGATTGTTTCTTGAACAGCGCAAACAGTCGTCCGGGTGGTTTGACAGAATCAATTCAAGAACAGTTCGTCTTGCCTGAACAATTTCAGGATCATGGGTGATGATATTCATTCCTTCAGTAACGGCAGTACAACAGGCACGAATCATTTTAGAGGTACCCGCAAGACGAACAATACAAATACCACAGGAGGCCCAAGCCGGCAAATCGGGATTATGGCACAAAGTAGGTATTCTCACATCGATTTCTTTTGCTGCTTGCAAAATAGATGTGCCCTCTTTTACTTGGATAGTTTTTCCATTTATCGTAACATTAACCATATTCATTCTCCTTAGTGCTTTTCGATGGCATTAAACTTACAGGTTGTTTCACAGGCACCGCACTTCAAACACTTACTCTGATCAATAACATGCATTGTTTTCTTTTCTCCGGAAATACAAGAGGCAGGACATTGACGGGCACAGGCACCACAACCGATACATTTGTCGGTAATGATAAAGCTAATAAGTTTTTTACATTTGCCGGCAGCACATTTTTTATCTTTGATATGTTCGATGTACTCAGCCTCAAATTTTTTCAGAGTAGATAAAGTGGGGTTGGGGGCAGATTGACCCAAAGCACACAGAGAAGAAAACCTCATAGCCTGACCGATATCCTTCAGTTTTTCCAAATCTGCCATCTCACCGTTACCTCGGGAAATTTTATCCAAGATAGTATACAACTGTCTTGTTCCGATACGACAGGGAGAACACTTACCGCAAGATTCATCAACACAGAATTCCATATAGAACTTTGCAACGTCTACTACACAGTCGTCTTCATCCATAACAATCATACCGCCGGATCCCATCATAGAACCCAACTTTGTCAAAGCACCAAAGTCAATAGGTGTATCCAAATCTTCTTCTGTCAAAATACCGCCTGAAGGACCACCGGTTTGAACACCTTTGAATTTCTTGCCGTTTTTAATACCGCCACCGATTTCAAAAATGATTTCCCGCAAAGTTGTTCCCATGGGGACTTCAACAAGTCCTGAGTTGTTGACCTTACCGGTAAGAGCAAAAACCTTTGTTCCCTTGGAGTCAGCAGTACCGATGCTGGAGAACCATTCGGCGCCCTTTGTAATGATTACAGGGATATTTGCCCAAGTTTCTACGTTGTTGATAATTGTAGGACAACCCCATAAACCCTTTTGTGCCGGGAAAGGCGGTTTGGGAGTAGGCATACCACGAAGACCTTCAATAGAGCGCAACAAAGCTGTCTCTTCACCGCACACAAAAGCACCAGCTCCCAAACGAATCTCAATATCAAAATCAAAGCCGGATCCTAAAATGTCGTTGCCGAGAAGCCCCAAATCGTGAGCCTGATCCATAGCTATTTGCAATCTGGTAATGGCAAGAGGATATTCTGCACGAATGTATACAAAACCTTTATGGGCACCGATAGCTTTACCACAGATGATCATTGCTTCAATAACGGAGTGAGGATCACCTTCAATAGTAGAACGATCCATATAAGCACCGGGGTCACCTTCATCAGCATTACAAACAACGTATTTCACGTCACCGGGAGCTTTCAAACCAGCTTCCCACTTCAAACCTGTAGGGAACCCTGCACCGCCTCGGCCCCGCAAACCGGACTTCTTTACTTCTTCAACAATCTCTTCCGGTTTCATTTCAAACAAAGCTTTTTCCAAAGCCAAATAACCGTCCCGTCCGATGTACTCATTGACATCTTCAGGATTGATAAAGCCGCAGTTTCTCAAAGCAACACGCATTTGCTTTTTGTAGAATTCGATTTCTTCTACTTTTTCAAGGCTTTTTTCTTCCTGATTATACAACAAACGGGTCACTTCCCGTCCCATGATAATCTGCTCCGAAATAATTTCTGCAGCATCCTCCGGTTTTACTTCTACATAAAAGGAGTCCTCCGGCAAAACTTTTACGATAGGTCCTTTTTCACAAAATCCGAAACAACCGGTCTTTACAATTTGTACAACGTCCTTAACGTTTTGCTTTTCTGCTTCTTCAAGTAAGCGGGTATAAATATCATTAGAACTGCTGGACTCGCAAGCTGTTCCGCCACATACAAGAATATAGTGTGTATATGCCATAGTATTCTCCTGCTCCGGTGTTATTTAGATGCAGCTGGTTTCTTTACAACGATATTTTCCAGCACTTTTTTATCAATAAGGTGTGACTGAACAATTGCCTTTGCCTGTTCTGCATTGACCTTTCCGTATACAACAGTTTCCATACCCGGAACAACAACTTCTACTGTAGGTTCTTCGCTACACAGCCCCATACATCCTGATTGACGAACGATAACTTGTTTAGCCAAACCTTTTTCATCAACTTCATTGATAAAAGCATTAAAGGTATTTTTTGCCCCTGCAGCTATACCGCAGGTTCCCATTCCTACTATTATCTGAATATCTTTTCCTTCTGGATCTCTTCTTTCCAAAAGGATTTTCATTTTTGCCCGCAAAGCGCGTAAATCTTCCAGCGATAACTTAGCCATCAGAAAACTCCTATTTTCAACTGGTTATAACCAATCCTCCCGTGGGGATTGCAATAAAATAAACTATCTCCAACACTTCACTACATTGGAAATTATGCGTCCTTATACTTATCTATGATTCCGCTCATCTGTGATTTGGTTAATTTTCCGTATACGTCACCGTTTACTGAAAGAACAGGAGCCAAGCCGCAACAACCGATACAGCGAACCGGCTCCACAGAAAACAAACCGTCTGTTGTTGAAATATCTTCTGGAGACAAACCGAGAATTTCTCTTGCTTCATCTATCAGATCCTGACCGCCTTTCAAGTAGCATGCGGTTCCAAGACAAACACTGATTTTGTGTCTTCCCGGTTTTTGTGTTTTAAAGAAGTGATAAAAAGTCATTACACCGTATACACGAGCTAAAGTACTGTGTGTTCGTTGTGCAACGGCAGAAGCTGCATCTTTGGAAATGTATCCCTGTTCTTCTTGAACCTTATGAAGAATCATTATCAGATTCCCGGGCTTATTTTTCCATTCTTCGATAAATGCTTCCAGTTCTTGGGAAAAACCTGCATTTATATTTTCTCCCATATGTTCCCCCATTTAATCAATAATCTTTTATCAGTATAATAGCATTGATTTTCTCTTTCAATATTGATTAAAAATAGGGGTTGTAAAAAATTGCATTAAAATCTTTTGTATGCAACTATATTCAATCATTTAGTACTGAACGCAAAATACGATTTTATCCAAATATGTAAGTAATTCAGATAAGGGTAAACTAAATTCCGCAGTTTTGCCCCGGTATTGTACGGCACCTTCTCCATTGCTTATAGATGCACCCCTGATTTCGGAAGGAGCAGTAACCTGAACAGATATATTTGCTTCCTGTAATTGATTTGCCGCAGTACTGCCATAAACAGCAGCAATTAAATCTACATATTCAGAGGCAGACAATTGTTCTCCGGTAAATACCGGGGCGGACAAAAGCTCTGCATATTCAGCTGTCTCGGAAGGAATAAGTGTCAATATTTTTTGCATAATTTCAGGAGATACCGTTAGCCGAAGCTCTTTTGTGCCGGCAGATTCTCCCAAAGACAAAGCCCCGGAAACTTGAGGCAGTAAATCCAACTCTTTTAAATTATGTAGCGGTGTAGCCTGATCAAAATCCACCGTGGCAGAAACAGATAAAGAAGTAGCAGTTGGAGTTTTTACTACAATTTCTGCCAAACCGGCATTTTTCAGAGACTTTTCTATTTCAGCTCCGTTAAAAAGTCCCATACTTTTATCTAACCCTGTAAAAGAACGGACAGTTTCTTCAATAACGGGAGAAACGGAGGTTTCAAAATTGTAAGACAAATCTCCCGTATCCGAAATAGACACCTTTAAACTCGGTGAACAGGAAGTAAAACCTAAAATACCTACAAGTAACACAAAACTATAACATAAAAAACAGTATTTCTTCATAATCAAACCTATATGCTTATAAAACCCGAGATAAAGGCAATGTTACACGTATTCCCGTGGAAAACACAAGCCCCGAAGCGAGGGAATTCAAAAACGATAAGGCACCGCCTTCCATATTGTTGTACACAGAATACCTGATATCCTGTACAAGAGACAATCCCACAACGCCTGTTTTTAGCTGAGGCGTCTGAAAAGCGACTCCCAAAACACCGGGAAAGACGGAAGCTTTTACCGGCTCAGGGCTTGGTGCCTTTTGTGAATTGGGAATAACAGCACTCCCTATGGAGAATACAGGCCCTCCGTATACCCGAACATAATCAGAAATTGTTAAAGAAAAAAGTAGGGGTATTTTAAAAATCCCCATAGACTGATCGTATCCTAAAGACATGCCAAATCCCGGTTGTAAAGTAAAATCAGCGTATCTGGCATGAAGATCCAGGGTAAAACCGCGAGATATCAAATAGAAAGATTCAGGTGTGAAAAAATTCCAATCTCCTGTAAGACTCCCCTCTAAAATAACTTTACCGAAAAAGCCCTTGTCAGAAGTTGCAACTTCTGTTCCGCTACCGGTAACCGAACTTTCTCCCTGAACCAATTGCTCTCCAGACGTGCCACTGCCGGAAGCCGGCAAAAACCGACCAGTACAGGCATACGTTCTCCCCCAGTAAGATTCTTTAAGAGAAGATACAATTACTCCGGTATTGGGACCATCACTGGCGGCATGGATAAACTGGTCCCGTCCCAAATACAATCCCACATGAGATATTTTTGAACCCACAGTTTTAAAAAACACCAAATCTCCCGGTTCCCGTTCTTTATCGTCAATGATCCGAACACCAGCATAAAGCCCAGACGTAGAACGGGGAAGCTTTATGCCCAAAGAATCATTTACAACAGTAAAAATAAAACCGGAACAATCCATACCGCTTTTTGTGTCACCGCCGTATACATAGGGTACTCCAATAAATTCCTTGCTGTATGCAATCATTTTACTGCGAGCTTCACCGGCCTCCTTTGCAGACATGGAATCAAAAACTTGACAAAAGGAGGGAACACAAAGCGTCCAACAACATATCAAACAAAGTACAATTTTAAAAAAATCCTTAGACATATAGCAAACCTTCCTTTCCAAATTATACAATTAAAATTCATAAAAAAAACAAAAAAATTGCAACTTTTTTTTTAACTTTGTGTCTATATTGTCGGAAAAATTCATTTAATCAAGGAATTTATTATGAAACAGGAAAGACATCCTTGGGCCTTCTTGGAAGAATTCAAAGGTTCCTATTTTACCGGCGAATGGCCTACCCTGCCGGAAATGTATCGGATAACCGTAGCCCGGTATCCTGACAGACCCAGTTTTACAGACTTTGTACCCGAAAAAGTTACCAGAACTTATACAGAGGTTTTACACAACTTTGAAAAGCTGGCTAACTGGTTGGCTGCCAATGGCGTAAAAAAAGGAGACCACGTAGCCGTTACAGGGAAAAACTCTTCTGAGTGGGCAACGGTATACATGGCAACTCTTTTTGCCGGCGGTATAATCATTCCCATAGACTACGGTCTCCACGAAAAAGAAGTAGAAAACTTATTAAATACGGCAAAGCCTAAATTTTTCTTTGTTGACGAAGAAAAATATGATTACTTTGTTCAAAAACCCATGGGATCAAAAATCTATTCATTGTCTCCCAAACACCCGGAAACTTATGTATATAATCTGGAAACCACAGAAAAACCGGAAATAGTCCCGGCCACAGAACACGACACCGCAGCTATCTTGTTCACTTCCGGAACAACAGGTATCCCCAAAGGAGTTATGCTGTCTCACCGGAATTTGGTTTCTGACTGTTACATTGCACAAACCAATTTGGAAATTTTCCCTACAGATGTATTCTATGCTCTGTTGCCAATCCACCACTCCTATACCATGCAGGCAGTATTTATTGAATCAATGTCTGTAGGCGCAGAAGTTGTTTTCGGAAAAACCATGGCTGTTTCCCGCATGCTTAAAGAATTAAAAGAGGGAAAGATAACCATGTTATTGGGTGTACCTCTTTTATTCAACAAATTGTTGGCAGGAATTCTTAAAGGAATCAGAGCAAAAGGACCTATCGTATACGGACTTATGAAATTCCTTATGGGCGTTTCCTACCTCATAAAGAAAGTTTTCGGTGTAAACCCCGGAAAGAAAATCTTCAAAGCTGTTTTGGAAAAAGCCAGCATTTCCACTATCCGTATCGCTATCAGTGGTGGTGGCCCCTTAGCAAAGAGCGTTTTCCGTACCTATAACGAGTTGGGAATCGATTTTATTCAGGGATACGGCTTAACGGAAACATCCCCTATCATTGCGTTGAATCCGAAAGAAAAATTCAAAATCGAAAGTGTTGGTCAATACTTTGCTCCTTACATGGAAATGAAAATCCTTGATCCTGATGAAAACGGCATCGGTGAAGTTGCCGTCAAAGGTCCCATGGTTATGCAGGGATACTACAACATGCCGGAAGAAACAGCAGAAGTATTGTCTCCTGACGGTTGGTTTAGAACCGGTGACTTGGGTAAATTAGACAACGAAGGCTACCTTATGTTGGCCGGTCGTGCAAAAAACATGATCGTTACCGAAGGTGGTAAAAATGTTTATCCGGAAGAAATCGAAAATGCATTCCAGTTGTATACCGACATCGAACAAATCACTGTTCAGGGATACATTATGGATGAAACAACCCATTCAGAAGGTATAGAAGCCCTTATTTATCCTGCTGATGATGTGTATACCCGGTTAAAACTTGTACGCTCAGATGCCGAATCCGAATCTGTTGTAAAAGAAGTGATAGAAGATATTGTTGGGGAAGTCAACAAAACTTTACAGCCTTATGCCCGTATTTCCAAAATCACTATGCTTGATAAACCGTTGGAAATGACTACAACCAAAAAGGTAAAACGTAACTACAACAAATAAGTATAAGTACAAAACGGTGTGTTCCTACGTCAGGGACACACCATTTTTTGAGTCCTATTAACTTTATTAATATCCATTATACACTTACAACTATCTTTGTTGAAATTTATAAAAAAATCTTTACATTTAAATCATGAACACATTATCAATTTTTTTAGCAATAGTTTTGATTTCATGTGTTTTTCTGATGCCTTTAGTGGCAGCCGAAACGCCCAATGATGGCATTCCCGTAACTGTAACGGTAAAAAATGTGACCCTAAACGGCGGCAAAGTATTTATCGCAATTTACAATAGCGAAAAATCCCACAAAGCAGAAGTACCCGATTATGGCTTCAAAGAGGAAGATACCAATAACACAGTATCTATAACTGTTTCCTTGCCTGCCGGAGAATACGCCTTTGCAGTATTTCAAGATACAAACAACAATGAAGTCAAGGAACCTGTAGCACTGAGCAACTGGAGCGGAAAAGGTTTACCCGGCGGATGGGACAAGCAAAAAGTTCAAATAACTGGAGAAAATAACAACAATATTGTTTTGCAGTTGCAATAACTAAAAGTATAGTAACTCTAAAATATCTTTTTTCTATGGTTCCCTTTCCTTAAGGTTATGTCTTCGACAAAAAAATTACAGGGAGCCATAGACTACTTAAAAAAAATGCAGTACTCTAGTAAAGACCTAGTATGCGAGTAGGAATTATTTATTAACACATGATTACAAAAAACGGTTTAGTTAAAAAATATATTCTCCTCTCCTGTATTGTGTTAGGTTTGGTGACTGTTGTTTCGTGCAAGCAGAATCCAAACCTAACACTTTTTTTACCGGAAACAGATGATTCACACATACAGCTACCGCCACCTCCGGAAAATCCCGATATGTATTACATTATTCTCGATCCCAACGGGGGAATGGGAGAGCGACTTTACGAAGAACGGGGTAAAAACACAGTTTATTATCCCGTTTATACATCCTTTACCAAAAGCGGTTATGTCTTTCTGGGGTGGGCAGAAAGGAAAACCGCAGAGACGGTTCTTTACGCCCACGGCAGCCCCATTCCCGTTACGGATACCCGTTACGGATAATCGCATTCTTTATGCAGTATGGATGCCGGAAAGTGAAACTTATACCGTGACATTCGACCTGAAAGGCGGTATCGACAACGGCATGCCGAAGAAACTGTCCTGCCGCCCCGGCGGTTTCGTTTTGCTGCCTTCTTTAAACAATACCTATAAAGCCGGATTTGTACGAGACGGCTATTCTCCCGACGGAACAGCCACTTCCGGACTGCTGAAGGCGGAGATGGAATTCTTTCCCACAACCGATACGACTCTTTGCATTGTGTGGGGTGACGGCAGTTCCCCGCAGTATGCAGGCGAAGAAAAGTGGGTGCGGGGCGTTACGGTTGCACCGCAAGACTGGAAAACCTGGTGGAGTGAATACGGTGAGAAAACTGCATTTTACCGCCCGGATGCTGGCTGGTATGATGTGTACCAGGGCAACAAAGAGCTGTGTTGGGCTGCTGTCGCTTCCGATATGCTGCTGTGGTGGTATAACACGAATCGTGATGCAGTCGACGCCTATATTGCGGCTCACCCCGAACGCAGCTTCCCCTCCTTTGATTATGACGGCAGAGGCGGAAGCGGTATTTTTTCGTATTTTGAGGAGCACTGGACCGATAAAGGAAATCAACCCACCGTCGGACTGAATTGGTTTCTGACCGGTAATGCGGCAGTATCGGGCGGAGGTCTCTTTCGGGATTTGTTTGTGGAAAAGGAAGTTACTACCCGAACAGGTTTGGTTACAAAAGCAACTTTCAATAATGTGCTGACGAAGGCTTTGGAGGAAAATAAGATACTCGGTATCGAAATTTATGCCTACGGCCACATGTGATTGCGGTGTGGGGTGTGCACTACGGCAGTGACAGGTTTATCGACAGACTCTACATTACCGATTCCGCCGTTGCCAACGAAAACGACGGTACATCATCTTACGGCGGTCTTCAATATACTCCCGTCACCTACGGAACCCACGGAACACCTTACATTGGTTACAATCAAGGATACGACAAGGCACAGGTGAGAACGCTGTACACATTTTCATCCTGCGAAGAAATATGGAGGGGCTCCCCTTACGCTTCGTCAAAGTAAAATCTAGAGAAAAAAACTTTCCGCACAGAAATATACTACAATTTTATCGCCTCCACTGCATACAATGATAAAACTACAATCTATTGCAGGACAGAGAAAACTATACTACAATGCCTATCACAATAAAGAGGACACTATGACATACAAAACATCTGGAGTTTGCTCCAAAAGTATTGATTACGAAATCGTGGAAGGAAAATTACACAATGTATCTTTTACCGGAGGCTGTAACGGTAATTTACAGGGAATCGGAAAATTGGTAGAAGGCATGACACCGGCAGACGTTATCTCTCGCCTGGAAGGTATAAAATGCGGATTTAAAAATACAAGTTGCCCGGATCAGCTGGCACGGGCACTAAAACAAGCCGGATACGATGCTCTATAATGTTCTCTCCTTTATGTTAACAAAACGGGCATAAATGACAATTTTTCTCGGTGGACTTTACATGTATAAGAAACTATAATCCTACATGCAAAACGGAAAGAAATATGTTAGGTATGGAGCAAAAAATACCCTGTATTGGCAAGCTATCAGGAAAAAGTACGTATCAACGACTACGCACCGCAGTTACGGAAAATGCTTCTTCAACTGTAAACAGAATACGGATACAATACCACCGATGCGTTGTTGGTTCTAAAAGATATATTAGCTCACACTTGGAAAGAAACTAATTAAACTACCGATAATGTACCTCAATGCAGAAATCCCTCTATATTGAGGTACACTAACCGGCGTTAAAACTTTCCTACTGTGGTAGCAGTTTTCACCTTAATTCGTATCTCACTTTTCAAAAAGTGACATAAGGTAACCGTAGCCTTCGGATTCCATTTTTGCATAAGGGATAAATCGCAAAGAAGCACTGTTGATACAGTAGCGAATACCGTTGGGTGATTCCAGATCTCCGGTAAACACATGTCCCAAGTGAGAATTCCCGGCTCGACTTCTAACCTCTATCCGCTTCATTCCGTAGCCGCCGTTGTCATCCTCTTTCTTCCGCAGGATTTTTTCCGTATTTTCACAAAAGAAGCGGTTCTGGGTTCCGTCTCCGCCGCGGCGCTGACTGCCAATGCGGTGCTGGCGGACAGAAGAAGCCGCAAGGTACTGGTTCCGCTCCTGTGCGTGCACGTGCTGTTCCTGGCGGCTTCGTTTTTTATTCTGTCCCGCTGCGGTTATGATTCCGTTTGGAAATTCATGCTCTTTTGTCTGGTGATTCCCCAGATTTCAGCCGCATTCTTTTCCCTGATGAACGTCTTTCCCCGTAAGAAAATTTACTATATACTGTTTGCGGGACTTATCTGCCTGCTGTTTGCAAAAACAATTTTTTTATGACCGGCTGATGTTCTTATAAACCGGCAGGAATACGCAATCATGAAAGACAAATCTTTAAACAGAGAAAAAGAAAGACTCCGCAACCGGCTTGACAACTCCGGTTTTGTCCGTGCCATCGGCTGGAACGACAACGAAAATATGATTACCGGATGGACTTCCTTTACCGTCACTCTCTTTTTTCTGAACGGGCACCTGCCCGAAACGCAGCATCGGGTATGCGACTGTGTCCGGGAATACGCTTCACTCATCGGAAAAGAAGCAAAGTTCTATATGAGTCCCGTCTCCTCCCGGCTGCACCTGGCAAAGAACGGACGGATTAAACTGCTGAGCGAAAACGATATCCGTAAAGTCCGGGAAAAGGGCGAACGCGGGACGGTGAAATTCCTTATGGCTTCTCACGAAACCATGGAGGAATACAATAC
>JAHLFV010000194.1 GCA_018883625.1 Candidatus Treponema excrementipullorum | reverse complement strand
CGTATTGAGGATTTCCGGGGGCAACATACCGTTTAGTTCATCCCAAGTTACGGAGCCTTTTGTTTTTCCGTATTCAATAACTTTCTCAATAGCCGAATCCAATTCGTCCATCAATGTGCATCCTTACTGTTTAATTCAAAGTCTATATTCATTTTTTCTGAAATAAGATCTTCCAAGAGACTTTGAGTTTCCCAATCTGTAGGTTTTGAAGTTAATTGACGGATTTGATTTAACAGGTGCTCTCTTTTTCTTTCCAAGCTGTTTTTACGTATCAACCGAATGCTGTCTTCAATTACTTGTTGTTGATTATCTGCATATTCACCAGAAGTAACAGCCTTAGCCACCATGTTCTTTAACCGTTCATCACTACACTTTTCCAGTATATTACCGTGGGAAAATACATCCTCTCTGAAACATTCTTCCAGAATTATGAATAATTCTCGCGCTACAGGATTCTCAAAATCATCCGCAGTTAAAAAAGACCTCATCAACTTATAGAACTGCAAGTTGGCAACTACCGACAAAATAGCCCTCAATTCTGCATTCATCTTTATAGGTACAGGCTTACTTTGTACGACATCTTTCGATTGTTCAAGACGCTTTTCTGCAAAACCCCTGTTGTTAAAATCTCTCTTTACAGCTTCCAGACTGAGATTAAACTCCTGACATAACTGTGCCAAAGATGATTCTTTTTGCATATCAGATTTCAACGCATCAATATACGGAAAAAAAGCCAAAGCCGCTCTCGTTTTCCCCTCGGGGGTATTAATTTGATGTTCTTTCGCTAAAAGTGACAGCAAATAATCGCTGTCTAGCGTAGCACTATTTATACAGTTTGTCAATATTTCGACACCCTGATTTAATAAAATTTCGGCAGGATCTTTGCCACCTGATAGGGAAATTATTTTTACAGTTACATCAGCCTGGCGACATAGCAAAATAGCCTTCCAAGTTGCTTCTTTACCGGCCTTGTCGCTGTCAAAAGACAGATACACCGTATCTACGAAGGGACGCACTAGTTTTACCTGTTGTTCCGTTAAAGCCGTTCCCAAAGGAGCAACTGCCTGAGTTATTCCGCTTTGATGATAGGCTATAACGTCCATGTACCCTTCGCAAAAAATTACAGAACGGGTCTCTCTGATTTTTTGACGGGCTAAATTAAAGCCGTACAGAGTTTCTCCCTTGTGGTATTGCAATAAATCCCCGGAGTTAAGGTATTTTGGTCCCTCACCTTCCAAAAGACGTCCTCCGAAAGCCACTACTTGTCCCTGTCTGTTCCAAATAGGAAACATCAGTCTATCCGAAAAAAAAGAAATATCGGGATATTTTTTTGAAAATAATCCCGACTCTGCCAAAAACGCGTCACTATAATGCTTACTTTTCAAGAATGCTTTAAGCCACTTTCTGTTGGCAGGAGAATATCCCAATTGAAACTTTTTTATGGTATCTAAAGTGATTCCTCTGGAGAGAATATAATCTAGGGCTTTTTTTCCTGTCGGTGTAGATAAAAGACAATAACTGTAGGAACCGGCTACCCGGGTATATAAATCTATGTACTGATTTTTTAGTGCAAGACTTTTGTCCTCTTCTGTAGTGTCCTGATTTCCTGAATACTGTATTTCTATTCCAGCTTTACGAGCCAGTTGGGTAACAGCCTCAGGAAAATTAACTTTTTCTATATTTTTGACAAAATCAACAGCATTTCCACCCTCATGACAACCAAAGCAATAATACATCCCCCGGTCAGGAATAACGTGAAAGGAAGGCGTTTTTTCTGCATGAAAAGGACAACATCCCCACCAGTCACTACCCCGGCGTTCCAAACGAGTGTATTCTCCCACAAGAGAAACTAAATCTGTTCTCTCAATTACAGCCTTAACGGTTTCCGGTGAAATATATTTTGGCATTAATTACTGGATACCTTTTTTGTGTACAGATTACCCACATCAATATGTTCTTCAAAATCTTTTGAAAAATGATGGGTACCGGTTTGTGGATCTATAAGTCGGAAATAAAAATAATCTGTCTGAGCAGGATGAGCTACAGCTGTCAAAGCCACCAATCCTGGATTGGAAATTGGTCCGGGAGGCAGTCCTCGCCACATATACGTATTGTAGGGATTTTCTATTTTTAAGTCTTTATTTGTAATAATTTCCGGATGGGGTTTTCCCTGAATTTCCGTAATAATATACTCAATAGTGGCACAGGAATATAATCCAATATTGTTTTCTATTCGGTTTTTAAAAACGCTGGCTATAATCGGGGCTTCTGAAGCCACTCTGTATTCTCGTTCAACGATTGAAGCCAATGTAACTAACTCGAAAAGTTCCTCATCAGTGAGATTTTCTATTCCCTCTATGGTTCTGATTTTCTCAAAAAAGTTATCGGTTATTTTACGTACAACGTCTTTCGGATCGGAATCGGGCAAAAAGTAGTATGTATCGGGAAACAAATAACCTTCCAAAGACTCAGCCGGAATATGATAGGAATCAATGAGTTCTTTGTTCTTCACGGCTGACAAAAAATCACTTTGAGACACAACTCCTTTTTCTTCCAAAATGGAACCGATTTTTGAAGCCGTCAATCCCTCGGGAATGCTGACAATCAACTGGGCATCGGTCCCGGTTTGTAACAGTGCAACAATATCATTATAAGACATATCCGAAGACACGGTATATGTCCCCGATTTAATCTGTACTTTATCTAGGCGTCCCTGATAGTAAAAAACCGTATTTGAACGGATAAGACCTTGATGTTTAAGATTATCAGCAACAGCTCTTAGTGTAGTTCCTTTAGGTACTTCTATTTGACAGGAAATAGCAGTGTCGGAGGATGTAAGGGGTTTTTGAGCTGAAAACCACCACCACATTCCCCCTGCCGATGCAATCAATAAAAGAAATACGCACACTGCAACTGCTATAAAAAACTTCTTCATAAGAAAACTTCCTCCACATACATTTCCAAATCGAAATTACAGAAAACAGCCACTTTATACAAACTTAAAGGTACTAGTCGGTATCTTTAAAACAATCTTCTGCTTCATCTATAGTCATGGTTTTATATACAGTTTTTATAACAGCTTCCCGAAAACGCTCCAAACCGCTAGGTAAAGGATGTTCCCGTACATATTTTGCCAAAATTTCAGTTTCCTGCTCCGTAAAATTATAAGCAAACCAAAGAGGCTCATCATATTTACTCATAAACTGAAACCGTCTCCTTCTTGGGCAAGACATAGTGTTGTTTGTGTATGAGCAACATACTGGGCATACCACTGGGCAGATTGCAAAATCGAGAAAATCTTTTTGTCGTCGTAAGTCGGTTCGTGATGGAACAGATAAAGCTTGCCTATATCCCATTGGGAAGCAAAATCCACTGCGTAAGAAAATGCAGAATGACCCCAATTCTCCTTGTACAGGGCTTCTTCTACTGTGTATTGAGAATCAAGAATAATTGCATCTGTATTTTCAAAAAAACGTTGATTACTCTCTGTTTGGGCAAAATCTTTATCAGATAACTCTACGTCTGTAGCATAGATAACTTTTTTCCCGTTTTCATGGAAAGCATAGGAATACGAATTTCCTGGATGAGACATTTTTTTGCTGACTATTGTCATGTTTCCTATCTGGAAAGGCTCTCCCGGAACGATACAACGGAAAGATATATCGGCATGAAAAGAAGTATCAAATTGTACAGGAAAATAAGGCTTTTTCATTTGTTCTACCAGCAATCGACGGGCTGCCGGAAAATGGGAATAAAAAATTATTTTACAATCACCACGGTAGGCATAGTCAAAAAACGGTAATCCCTGTAAATGATCCCAATGAAAGTGAGAAAGTAGGATATGATAAGTATTATCTTGGGCTGGTACTCCGTGCTTGGCATATTCTCTTATTCCTGTACCGGCATCCAAGAGACAGAGGTTTCCTGCACTGTCCCTGACTTCAACACAAGAGGTGTTACCGCCTACTGTTCCGAACAAGAAAGGCGGTAAAGACGCTACAAACCGTTCCCGGCTATCAGGGCTTTCCAAATCCCGAGGTGTAATTCTCTGTACTGCAGCTTCTATCTTTGCCCTAACCTGCTGAGGCGTCAAAGGTGTCGGTATTGAACCGCGGGTACCCCAAAAACGGACATCCATAATTTACCTCTCCTGCTTCCGTATAGGAATATTATTTTTGTACCTGTCAACATTGGCTTGTATCTGTTCGCAAGACCAGTGTTGGCCCTTATTTATTCCGGGACAGTCTTTGGACTCCTGTATCCATGTTCCTTCCGACTCCAAAATCCAGGTCCAAAAAGGATACGTAGAACATTGAATCGGTCGTCCCCCATAAGCCTGACAGTGGATATCCCACAAAATACAGTCATAGTTTTCTTTTTCCCGAAGGCACAGCACTTCTGAGCCATCGTAATAAGGTACCCAGCGACAGTACTTATCGATAAATTCTTGCTCTTCCAAGTTAAAACATTGACAAAGATTTGTCAAATCAATTTGTGATAAATACACATATCCCGGTTCATGACGGCAACAGTGAGAACAGCGTGCACAGGTAAAATTAAGGCCTTGAGAATAAAATTTGTTTTCCATCATTCTATCCGATACAAAAAAAAGGCGTTGAAACACTGTTTCAACGCCACATATGGGGAGAGAAGGATTCGAACCTTCGAAGGCGGAGCCAACAGATTTACAGTCTGCCCCCT
>JAHLFV010000193.1 GCA_018883625.1 Candidatus Treponema excrementipullorum | reverse complement strand
CCGGAAAATTGATCATTGGCTGTCTTAACACATAGAGCTGTAAAGGGAGCCTGAGGATCATATTTTACGGAAACCTTTTCTCCAGTAGCGGAAAGTGCTGTTTCTATGGCAGCAGTAGGATCGGGAGCGATTTCTGCAATAAAATCCAACAAAGAAACCAAACCGGAATTTTTCTCCGGATTTCCGGCAAAAGCCGGCACGATTCTGTTATTGGCAACAGCTATTTTTAACCCGGCAATAATTTCTTCGGGAGTTAATTCACCTTCATCGATAAACTTTACCAACAAGTCATCGTCACCTTCTGCTGCGGCACCGGCAAGTACGCCTAAAGCTTCTTCATAAGCATCTTTATATTCAGCAGGAATATCTATGGCTTCTTCTGTTTTTCCTTCTGCCGGAACTAAATAGACTTTATTGTGCAAAACATCAATTACACCTTTAAAGTCAGCTCCTACCCCCATGGGAATGGTGACAGCACAGACTTCTGCACTGAATTTCTTTCTTATATCCTGAATGGAAGCTTCTACATCACTTCTGTCTTCTTCACAGTGATTAAGAAAAACAAGACGGGGCTTGTTTCTTCTGTCCAAATCACGCCAAAGTTTGATTGTCTCTATTTGAGCACCGGATCGGGCATCTACCAACATGACAGCAAGACCACTGGCACGGAAAGCCGAAGTAACTTCTCCGTTAAAATCAGAAGAACCGGGAGTGTCCCATATGTTAATCAATCTGTCTTTCCAAGCGACGTTTGCTAGAGATGCATGAATAGATATTTTTCTTTGGATTTCTTCCGGTGTATTATCGCTGACGGTCTTTCCGGAAGCAACCGATTCCGCTTTGGGAATTGCTCCGCCTACAAACAGTAAGTGTTCAAATAAAGTAGTCTTACCTGTTTGTCCGTGACCTGCGATTGAGATGTTCCGTAACTGTGTTGTAGAATAATCCATGAAATTCTCCTTTAAAAACCATATACGTTATATGATAAAATCGAAATTTCCTGCTGTCAAGTAAAAAATTTCAAAGGAGAAATCAAAAGTAGTCGGCAAGTGTTGCATTGTAATCAACGTGCTCTTTAAAAAGCAGATAGGATTTATGGCTCTATTGTTGACACTTTTCCTTTTGTTAAAGAAATAATGTACTTCTGAATTGCATCAAAATTATCTTGCGGAACTAAGCCGGACAGGTGAATGTCGGTACCGAAATCTTCTTTTTCTTCGGTAATATCATAATCAGACAAAAACCGTTTTACTTGGTTGTATAAGTCATACTCAAGAGAAAAACTGAAGGGGCGTCTTTCTATTAACGGGACATATATTCCCTTATCCAACACAGCTTTGGCACTGTCGCCGTAAGCCTTTACCAGTCCTCCGGTTCCCAACAAGGTTCCGCCAAACCACCGAGTTACCGTTAACAAAATATTGGTACAGTTTCTGCCTTTCAACACATCTAATACGGGACGCCCCGCAGTACCGGCGGGTTCTCCGTCATCAGACATACCCATAATCTCTCCGGCTTTACCTACAATAAAAGCGTGTACAACATGGGTAGCATCAAAATACTTTTCTTTTTGAGCTTTCAGTTGTTCCCTGGCTTCATTTTGACCGGTAACCGGGATAATTTCTGCCAAAAAACGCGAGTTTTTTATATAAAGTTCTGCACTGGCATAGTGGGCAAGCACATCCACCTTTATTCACCTCTGTCTGATTCAATAAGAATTGATTCTATGCCCTCTTCTGATTTTTTACAATTATCATAAAAAGCTGCCACTCCGGTTAAAATCCTGATTATACTGGTATAAGAGCAAATAAAATAGACAATATCAAAAAACTGCATAATAACCATTAGCAGAGAAATACCCGATTTATCCATATTGATCAGCTCAAACATCAGTATGACACGTCCTATACTTGTTACACATAAGGCAATAACAGTACAAAGTAGCCACTTTCCTCCCACCATGATTAAAAACCCTAAAAGTTTTAAGTGTTTTTTCTTGAGAAGAATCTTATTTTCTTTAAATGCCTCTTTCAAGGTGATGGCAGAGTTATCCAAAATAACTAAATGGACAAAAAAATGAGGCAAGAGAAAAAAAACTGTAAACAGACACACACTGACAAAGCTAAGCAGAGGCACAATATCCAAAACTTTTAGTAAAATAAACTCCGGGGTAACGTTCTCTGCAGAAGCCGGGATGGTATGGGTCAACCACAGATATATCCCTCCTCCAAACACCAGAGAGAAAATAACAAAAAATACGATAAAAAGCAAAACGGCGTAACTGCCACAGTTGGAAAAATGCCTGAAAGGAAAAAAGATATCCCCGATAACAGCCCTTTTTCCGGAATACAGTTTCGCCAAAAGTATGGCATATCCCAAATAGAGCATAACAAAAATGCTACACAAAACAAATCCAAATACCACAGGAATTATCATGGCAGTACTCAGCAGAGAAACGGTAATCACCGTAGTAGACAAAAAAACAGTCAGGATATAGATAAGGAACAAAGTAATAACGGCTTTTCCCATATTAAACCGAAGACTTACATTTACGCTGTTGATTAATTCTCTGTTTGTCATGTTACTCCCCTTATTTTTTTACTTTTTTGATAATCTCTACAGAAGCGACTTCCCGCACTGCCAACCGAACCCCCAAGGCTCTGGTACCTTTTTCTTCAAACTCGCCGGTGTCAAAGGTTTCTTCCAAAATTTTAATTCTGGGTTTTACCACATAGTGTACTTTAATCACGGGATTTTTTTCTGTTGTAATCAGTAATACCTCTGCCGTATCAGGAACAATATTGTAATCCCGATTCAAAATAAACTGTTCTATGTGGCATTTTTTTATGTAAGGATACTGGGTCTCCTTATCTTTATAGATAATGGTAAAAAGCTTTTTTGAAAGATTTTCCTTGTCTGCAAGACCGCAGTACCAGGCATCCATGTCGATAAACAGTTTTTCCGGTACGGTACATGCTGTATAAATACCGCTTTTTCGAATAAACAGCACCTTATCATAGGGAGTTACCAAAGCTATTTCCGTTCCCGTTGTAATATGGGTTCCCAAATATCCGGTTTTACTGTCATACCGAAGAGATAAATCTTTCTTTGCCACATCCCGTATATCTACAGCGGAAAACTTTTTAATCTGAGTCCGACGTTGACATAACTCCGGATCAAGTTTTTGTAGCGTACCTTCCAACCAAGATATTGCATAGGCTACAAGTTTTTTCAAAAGCCGGGCAATTTCTTTTAATCGCTTATTTATCTCGTCAACTTCTTTTCTGTTTTTGTTGATATCATACAAAGAAATACGACGTATTGGGATTTTAAGCAAGTGATCTACATCTTCTTTTGTTATAGGACGTATCAGCTCCTGGGTAAAAGGCTCAAACCCTGTTACAACAGCTTTTATCACATCGTTTTCCGTTTTCATTTCTTCGATGGCTTTGTATATCCGTTCTTCGATAAAAATACGCTCCAAAGTCCTCAGGTGCAATTTTTCTTGTAACTGCCCCTGTTCCAGTTCCAATTCGTCTTTTAAAATCCCCACAAGTTTTTTGCTGTGATAGGCAATTACTTCTGTGGCGGTCATAACTTGGGGCATATTGTCTTTTATAACGAGCAAATTGCAGGAAATAGACTGCTCGCAGTCGGTGTACGCATACAAAGACTGAACAACATCTTCAGCGTACACACCCCGTTGCAGTTTGATTTCTATTTCTACCTTGTCCGCCGTAAAATCAGTGACGGAAGTGGCCTTGATTTTTCCGTTTTTTGCAGCCTTAACAATGGACTCCGTCAGACGCTCCGAGTTGGAACCGAAAGGCAATTCCCGAATAACAATTCTTTTGGGATCGGAAGTATCAAGTTTTGCTCTGGTAATGATTTTTCCCACACCATCCTGATAGTCGGAAACGTCTATCAATCCCCCGGTAAAACAGTCAGGATACAGATGAAACTCTTCCCCTTTCAGGCAAGCAATTTCCGCTTCTATCACTTCCCGTATGTTGTGGCTTAAAATTGTAGTAGACATACCTACCGCAATGCCTTCCGCACCGGTCAACAGTACCACCGGTAATTTTGCCCGAAATACCACCGGTTCTTTGTTTCGCCCGTCATAAGAAGGAACAAATTCCGTAATAGCCGGATTGTAAAACACCTCTTTTGCCAAAGGTTTTAGTCGGGCTTCTATATAACGGGGGGCAGAAGCACCGTCGCCGGTATATACATTACCAAAGTTTCCCTGTTTATCTATAAACAATTCTTTGTTGGCTAACACTACTAAAGCGGACCCGATGGAAGCGTCTCCGTGGGGATGATACTGCATACATCGTCCCACAATATTGGCAACCTTATTATATCGTCCATCATCAATTTCAAACATGGTGTGTAAAATACGACGCTGTACCGGTTTTAGACCGTCTTCTATATCGGGAATGGCTCTGTCTTTAATAACGTAACTGGCATATTCCAAAAAGTTTTTATCAAAAATGTTTTTTATAAAGGCCACTGTAGTCTCCTAGGCATCGATTTCCGATAAAAGGTTATTTACAATGAAATCCCTTCTGGTTGGGGTATTTTTTCCCATATAAAAATCAAGCAATTCGGGAACTTCTTTCAATTTATTTACCTCTACGGGAACCAAGTGCATATCTTTACCGATAAACTGTCCAAACTCTTTTGAACCGATTTCTCCCAATCCTTTAAATCGAGTAACTTCCACACCCTTTGTTCCTAAAGCCTTTATTGCTTTATCCCGTTCTGCCTCCGAGTAACAATACTTTATTTCCGTTTTTGTTCTGACCCGGAACAAGGGAGTCTCTAAAATAAACACTCTGCCGGAAGTTACCAGTTCTTCAAAATAGCCTAAAAAGAAGGTAAGCATAAGATTTCTGATATGGAATCCGTCGTTATCAGCATCGGTAGCAATAATAATTCGACTGTATCGCAAACCTTCCAAATCGTTTTCTATGCCTAAAGCCATCATCAGATTGTACAATTCGGCATTTTTATAAATATCTGCCCGGCGTTTACCGTACATATTTTCAGGCTTACCCCGCAAACTGAAAATTGCCTGTGTCATGGGATCTCTGC
>JAHLFV010000192.1 GCA_018883625.1 Candidatus Treponema excrementipullorum | reverse complement strand
GAGTAAGTCCAAGCACAACGTCCCTGCATCCAAACACTTTTATCTGTAGAATAAATGCGTCCTGTACGATCCAAACAGGTATAGATTCCCCCATGTTTTTTATCGATACCTTTTTCCAACCAAAATGAAACGCAGGAAGCCAACTCTTTACGAACCCATTTTTGAATTTCTTTTAAAGCTACAGTATCCATACACGTCCCCATTATTTTATGGTTGCACACTTTGCTATAAGGTCGTCAATCATACCACGACATTTTTCAACGATAGGCATATCTTCAGGTATTAAAGCTGCCAAGGGTTTCTTTACGCTTCCACATTCTACACCGGAACGCAAACTGATGATTTTTTTCATCACAGCGTAGAGGTTACCGTGGGTAGTACACATGGCGTAAATAATCCTGTCTGCTTCATACTGAATTTCCCGAGCTTCTGCCATTTTATTCTGAGAAACCAACTTTGCAATGGTAAGGTATACTTCCGGCATAACTCCGTAAGTTCCACCAATACCGCCGTCGGCACCCATAGCCAAACCACTAACAAGTTGCTCATCGGGACCGTTAAAAACAATGTGATTGTCTCCTCCGGCATCTTTAAACATTTGAATATCCTGAACAGGCATGGAAGAATTTTTTACACCGATAACCCGAGGATTTTTCATCATTTCTTTGTATAAAGAAACAGATAATGCAACTCCGGCCAACTGAGGAATATTGTAAATAACAAAATCCGTATTGGGAGCTGCAGAAGAAATATCGTTCCAATACTGAGCGATGGCGTGATCCGGAAGACGGAAATATATGGGAGGTATTGCTGCAATAGCATCAACACCTAAGCTTTCTGCATGAGCAGCCAACTCCATACTGTCAGCAGTACTGTTACAGGCAACATGGGCGATAATCGTCAATTTACCTTTGGCTACTGCCATCACATTTTCCAATGTGATTTTTCTTTCTTCTACCGTTTGATAAATGCATTCCCCTGAAGACCCACCAACATAAAGCCCCTTCACTCCCTTATCGATCAAATACTGGGTAAAGTTTCTTGTCCGTTCTGCACTTACCTTGCCGTTATCATCATAACAGGCATAAAAGGCAGGAATAATTCCTCTGTACTTATCTAATGAACTCATTTTACTATCCTTTTACCGCACCCATGGTAATACCCTTGGTGAAGTATTTTTGGAAAATTAAGAATACAATAATAATCGGCAAAGAAGCTAAAGCTGCACCGGCCATCAACAAACCGTAGTCGGTAGAACTTTCTCCCTGCATAGTTGCAATACCTAAAGATATGGTAAGATTTTTGTTCTTTGTCAACATGATCAACTGCATAAAGTAGTCATTCCATGAATTGATAAAGGTAAAAATCGCACAGGCACCAACACCGGGCTTGATCATGGGAAACATAACATCCGTAAATGTTCTCCATTCACTGGCACCGTCAATGCGACAGGCTTCTACCATTTCCGTAGGAATACCTTCTGCAAACTGTTTTATCAAAAATACACCGAAAGGCCAACCAACTATAGGGAAAATAACTGCCCAAATCGTATCATATAGATTCAAAGCAGACATTTCTCTCAAAAGAGGGATCAAAATAACTTGCTTCGGCAGTGCCATAGCAGCCACAACCAAAGAGAAAATAATTGTTCTTCCCACAAACCGTTTTTTTGCCAATACATATCCGGCCATAGAAGCTGTCAAACATGTCAACAGCATGGATCCTACAGCCATAAAAACTGTGTTTCCTAACCATCGGATTGCAGCGGGAATTTTCGGCCCTTCAATACCGAAAAAGTCAAATAATGGAGCTGTTCTCTTAGACATCAATCGCTGAAAATTGCTCCACACCCACTCACTGGGGATCCACACAGGGGTGGCAGAGTTGATCTCCTGCCCGGTTTTAAAAGCTCCGGCAATGATCCAGTATAGGGGAAAGATAAATAAAAATCCCAACACCACAATAAAGAAAAAAGAAAAATAGTCGTAATAGCTCTTTGAACCTTCTAATAAATTCTTTTGCTTACCCATGGTATCCTCCTATTTTTCTTCGCCCATTTTAAACTGTATAGCAGATAAAACAGCTATGATAATTGCCAAAATAACACCCATGGCATTTCCGTATCCATATTTATACAACTTAAATGCGTTGTAATAGATATAATACATGATAGTCATGGTAGAATTACTGGGTCCACCCAAAGTCAAGAGCTGTATCAAAGCAAAGCACTGGAATGAGTTAATTGTCGTAATAACCAAAATATACAAAGTTGTAGGCATCATTTGAGGCCACTTGACCAACCAGAAAGCCTTCAGTGATGTTGCACCGTCAACTTTTGCTGCCTCTACCAGTGATTTATCAACATTGTCCAGAGCAGAAACGTATAGTACGATAGGCTGACCTACAGAAGTAGTCAACAAAATCAAAATAATACAACCTAATGCATATTTTGGATCTCCCAACCAATTGATATTCTCATCAATAATATTTAAAGACGTACCCACGTAATTAAAAACACCGTAATAGTTGTTAAACATCCACTTCCAAACCATGGCAACGGCAACGGAACCCGTTACAACAGGTAAATAAAAAATACATCTGAAAGCAGAAGTCGCTGCTACATGCATTTTACTGATAACAGAAGCCACCCACAAAGAAAAGAAACATGTTATGGGCACAGATACCAATACGATCACCAATGTATTTTTCAGTGCTATCCAAAATATTTCATCTTGAAATAGTGTTTTATAGTTTTCAAAACCTACAAAAATATCTTCCCGTCCCATGGTGGCATCAAAAAAGCTAGTAAAAAGACACATAAACATGGGATACACAACAAACATAACAAAGAAAGCCAAAAACGGAAGTAGAAAAAGATAAGAAGCAATCGTTTCATGGACTACCAAACGACGGGTCATAGGCGATACAAATTTTTTAGTTGCCAAAATCTCCCCCTTAGAAAACGCAAACCCGTTCACTATGTGTGAACATTAAACTTTTATAGCCAAATTTTAAGAAAAAGTTTGAAAAAAAATCCCCCTCATCTGAGAGGGATTTTTGAGTTACATCCTCACCTTATTTTGCAGCAGCATTTGCCTTTGCAGCATAGTCGGCAACAGTTGTTGCGATAGGCTGTCCGGCACCAACTTGCTGAAGCATATTCCACCATTGAGTTCTGGCTTCTGCCCAACCGGCTGTAACCTGATAGTAGTCACCCAACAGAGGCATTAAAGTTGTGTAATCGTTCATAATGGAATTATCTGCCCAAATTGTTGAAAGATCTGCACCTTCTGCTGTATCCCGTACTGCAAAGAAATCAGAAATCTTAACAGCATCTGCTGTAGCTGCTGAGTCAGCCATATATTTGATAAAAGTTTTTGCTGCTTCAATTTTTTTAGCATCGCCGTTATCAAAAATTCCGAATCCCCAAATACCACCCTGAAGTTTTGCATCAGAACCGTTAGGTGACGGGAAAGAAACAAACATGATTTCATCGCCATTCAAAGTTTTTCCAGCACCTGTATTGGCACTGTTGGGGTTCAACTGCTGTGCAATATTCCAACAGAAAGACATCTGCAATGTTCCGTTGTAGAAAAGGGCAATTTCATCGGCACCGGCAAGTCCGGGATCAAAGTTAATTCCGGGCATATTTTTCAGTGTCTCCAAAGCTTTTACGTTATTGGGATCATTCCATGTATACTCTGTATGTGCAGCATTTGTAAATGTTCCACCGTAAAGGTTGTTAACAAGAGCACGAGTTCCTTGATCTCCACCCTGACCACCGCAGTATATGGCTCCAACATTTTTGTATCCGGCTTTGTACAATGTATCAACAGCCTTGATGAAATTCTCTGTTGTCCATGTGCGGGTTGCGGTATCAATGTATTTGATAGCTCCTGTTTTTTCAAAAACAGTCTTATTGATACCCATACAGTGAGCTGTCATTACCAAAGGATATTCGTAAGCAGCACCGGAAGCAGTAAAACAAGCAGCCAAAGCGGCAGGATTGATTTCTGCACGGTCTGTTGCGTCAAAAAGATCTGAAATATCAACCATTTTGCCTTTGGCACCCCAGTTAGAAACAAGGCGTTCCGGACCTTCCATAATTAAGTCAGGAGCTGCACCACCTTCAATAGCTGTGTTTACCTTGTCGTCACCGTCAGCGTAAGTCAAATAGTCAACAGTAACTTTAATGTTAGGATTTGCTGCGTGGAATCCTTCCAGCAATTCGTCAACTTTATCCTGAGATCCCCATCCTCCGATTGGATAAGTCCACAGAGAAATTGAAGTCACTTCTGAGTCGGTAGAGGAAGCTACTTCTTCTTTCTTTGTACAACCTACAACCAGTAGAGCTACACAAACAACCATTGCAACAGTTGCAATAATCTTTTTCATAATACCTCCTTGCTTCACTGTGAAACAGCGAAGTAACAATGCATACTTGTATAC